>JAEUKM010000048.1 GCA_016793085.1 Rhodospirillaceae bacterium | reverse complement strand
CCCCAACGGCTGCCGAACTGGCTGTGCGCCGGATACGGCGTGGGCATGATCGGCGGGCAAATCTTCCGCGACGCACCCGCCCTGCTGCTTCTGCCGTTCCTGACCAACACTCTGGCCGTGCCTGCCGCCATGGCGGGGCTGGCTATCTTTGTTCCTAAGATCTGGGTGGTGTTCGCCGACCCCCTGGCGGGGCTGGCCTCGGACCGCATCTCGACCCGGTGGGGGCGGCGGCGCCCCTTTATGTTTGTCGGCGGGCTGTTAACGGTGGCGCTGTTCCTCTTGATGTTCAACGTGCCGGTGTTCTCCACCCCGGCGGCGACGTCAGTCTACGTCAGCATCACCTACACCCTGGCGCTGACCGCCTTCGCCGCCTTCTCGGTTCCATACCTGACAATGGGTTCCGAGATGACCACCGACCCCCACGACCGCACCCGCCTGATGGGCTTCCGGGTGGCGTTCATGGCCACGGGCCTGATCGTGGGCGGCTATGCGGCCGTCATCCGCGACCTGGGGGGCGAGGGGCGGGCCGGATACAGCTTCATGGCCATGGTCATGGGCGCGGTGTGCCTGGTGACCATGATGATCTCGGTGTTCGCGACTGCGAAGGCGCGCTACTACGACCGGCACGAGACCAGCCTGGGCCTGATGGCGCAGTTTAAGCTCGCCATCGAGAACAAGCCGTTCCTGACCCTATTATCCGCCGCTTTCCTGCAACGTCTGGCCGAGGGCACGGGCTATGCCGCCCTGATTTACTTCCTAACCCTGGTGATCAAACAGCCGCCGACGGTCTTGGGCACCATGATCATGTTCATCGCGCTGGCGGGCATTCTCTCGCAGGCCCTGTGGGTAGCCGCCTGCAAGCGCTTCGGCAAGATGCGCGTGTATGTGGTGACGTTGCTGCTGTACTGCGGGGCCTTCGCCATGTGGCTGATCCCCGAGCCGCCCCTGTGGCTGATCTACCTGATCGGCACGCTGAACGGGTTCTTCAACAGCGCGTTCATCCTGACGGCGCTTTCGATGCTGACCGATACAGTTGCCTACGACCGCGACAAGACCGGCTTGAACCGCGAGGGGGCCTTCAACGGGGTGTGGCTGGCCAGCGAGAAGGTGGCCTTCGCCTTTGGTACCCTCATTGTAGGCGTGCTCTTGGCGTGGTTCGGCTACGTCGAGTCGGACATGGGCATGGCCCAGGCCCAGCCCGCCTCAGCGCTGACCGGCATCAAGATCTCTTACGTGATCGTGCCGATCATCTTCCACCTCTCAAGCCTGGTGTTCCTGGCGCGCTACAAGCTGCCTGCACTGCTCGCGCGGGCAAGCTGATCACTTCACTTCGCCGGTCTCGGACATCATCACGGCGAGCGGCCGGGTGGTGGGGAACTGGGCAAAGACGATCATCAGCATCACCATGATCGGCACGGCCAGGATCATGCCCGTGATGCCCCAAATGGCGCCCCAGACCGACAGGGCCAGGATCATGAACACGGGGCTCAAATTCAGCGAACGGCCCATCAGGCGTGGCTCCAAGAGGTTCTCCACGGCACTTTGTACGCCCCACAGGCAGGCCAGAATGACGGCGGCCTTGGTCAGGTCGCCGAACTGCAGCAGCGCCAGCACCGTCGGGAACATCATGCCCATGGGCGAGCCGATATAGGGGATGAAGTTCAACACAAAGATCAGAAGCGACCAGAAGGGCGCGAAATCCACACCCGCGATGGTCAGGACGATCAGGCTGGCCAGGCCCACCAGCATGCTGATGAGAGTTTTGACCAGCACGTAAGTCTCGATGCGGCTGCCGATCTGCGACAGGGTGGCGCGCACGGCCTGCTCGCGGTCGGCCTCGGGGAAGATCGCCTTGACCTTGCCGTCGAAGTAGCGGCTTTCCAGCAGCAGGAAGGCGACATAGGCGAAAATCTGGAAGGTGTTGCTGGCGATCGCCTGAAACGCGCCCGCGAACCGTCCGACAACGGCGCGCAAATCCACTTGCTCCAGCACGCTGGTCAGCGTCAGGGGCTTGTCCTGGCCGACGACACCGGCGATGAAGGCGGTGATTTGGGTCAATAAAGCTTGCAGCCTCTCCTGGTATTGCGGGGCGGCGTCCACCACGGCCCTCACGTTCCCGGCAATGATCTGCACCACCAGTCCGATGACGATGATGAAGGCGATGATGGACAGGGTTAAACCCAAGCCCTGCGAGGGCCGCCATGCGCCGACCTTAATGCGCTGAATGGCGTGGCCCGTGGCTAGGATCAGGTAGGAAATGAAAATCGCCAGCACCAGCGGCAGGAAGATGCTTTCCCCCACCACCATCAGATACAGCGTTAAGGCGGCAAGTCCGGTCGTGGCCGCAAGGGCGATGATGCTGCTGGGCGCGCGGGGAGCTTCGGTTGTCATGGGGGTAAGTGACCTGAAACGGAGAACCTAAAAGAAGAACCGGTAACTGATCTGGAATTGGTCTTCGCCGGCCTTGGCGGGCAGGCCGAAGCTGAGGCTGCGTTCAAGGCGCTTGCTGTGAACATGCAGGTATTCGAACGTCAGCCGCTGGTTGTCGGCGGGGCGCAGCACATAGGCCAGCGTGAGCGCGTTGCCGGTTTCGTTGTTGTTGTCGGGGAACAGTACATCGTCATCGCGCGTTTCAAAGTATTCCAGGCGCGCCGAGACGCGGTGCCGGTCCCATTCATGGCTCAGCAGCAAAAACACCGAGGTGAACGCGGTGTCAACCACGGGGCTGAGCGCGCCCGGCACCGTGACGACGGTGGTGCTGCCGTCCATGAACTGCGCGATGAAATCGATATCGCCGGGCAGGACGGTTTTCAGGCCCACCGACGTGAACGAGGTATCCCACGGCCACTGGCCGTTGGTCAGTTCCCGGTCGTCGGCGGGGTTGCTGTAATACATTGCCCGCAGTTCGCCCCAGTCGGCGTGTTCAAGCCGTGCGCCGATGTAGTACGCCATGCGTTCATCAAGCTCGGTGAAGGGCTCGATGTGCGGGGCTTGCCGGAACAGCCGGCCGCCCGGCCGGGTGATGCGCACGAACGGCAAGGCCAGCCGTTCCGCCAGCCCGGCTTCGCGGTCGTGGACCGCCCAGCCGCGCCAGGCCAGCACCGTGCCTGCCGGATCGTTGAAGTAAAAGCCCGAACCCAGCAGCGAGAACGTCATGTCCTCGCCGCGCGCGAACGCCGTTACCTCGGCGCCGACGCTGCGCAATTCCTCGCCGACCCAACTGTTGATGGCCGAGGAGGAAATTGTGTAAGGGCTGGTCCAGGCCAGCCCGGTGTTCTCCAGCGAAATGGGCGGGAAGTAGGCCCCGGCCTTGGCGCGCACGCCGAACCGGCCCGTGGGGGCAGGCTTGTAGGATACGAACGCCTCCACCACGTCGATGGCGTGCTTCTGCTGGGTGTTGGTGGTCAGATGCACGAAGCCCGAGAGATTCCAGGTGATCTTGGGCTGCAAGATCAAGGATGCCTCGGCTAGGCGCGCGATCACGTCCGCTTCGCCGCCGTAGCGCGTCTTGCCCAGGCCCTTATTCTCCCAGCTTACGGTGTTGTCGGTGGCGGCCAGGCGCACGTCGATGAGCCCCTTGGCGCTCAGCGCGGGCAGGTCTTCCTCGGCGCGCGCTGTTGCTGCGCTGCCCATGATCAGGGTCAGCGCGGCTAAACCGATGTATCGTTTCAACCGGCGACTCATGGCCTCATTTTGCGGCTACTCCGCCGAAAAAAACAGCCTATAGCTGAACTGAATCAGGTCTTCGCGGGCGCGTAACGGCTGCTCGAACGAGGCCCGGACCGCACGCCGGGCGTTAATGCGTAAGTATTCCACCGTGAAGCGCTGCCGAGCATCGGGGCGGAACACATAAGCCAGCGTAAAGGCCGTGCCGTCCTCGGCGTTGGGGTCGTCACGGGTGCCGTCGTTATCGTTCACATCGAACACTTCTGCACGCGCCGACAGGCGGTGGCGGTCCCAGGCGCGCGAGACCAGTAGGAAAGCCGAGCCGAAATCGTTATCGGCGACCGTAAAGCTTGGAAATGACGCCATGGTGGTGCGTCCTACCATTCCTTGGGCTACCAGATCATAATCATCGGCCAGGGTGGTA
>JAEUKM010000050.1 GCA_016793085.1 Rhodospirillaceae bacterium | reverse complement strand
GGCGCTGGCGGCCTTCGGCCACGAGGAAGCCGCCACGCGCCGGGTAGTCATTCTGGGCGGCGGAAACATCGGCATGTTCGTGGCCGAGCAGCTTGAACGCGACCACCCCGAGATCAACACCAAGGTCGTCGAGTTCGACCGCGAGCGCGCCGAGTTCCTGGCTCAAAAGCTCAAAAGCACCACGGTCATCCACGGTGACGCCATGAGCCCGGAGATTCTGGCCGAGGCCGGCGTTCAGGAAGCCAAGACCGTTATCGCGCTAACGCACGAGGACGAAACCAACATCCTGGCCTCCTTGCTCGCCAAGCGCAAAGGCGCCGAGCGCGTCATCACGTTGCTGAACAAGTCGGGTTACAATTCGCTTGTCGGCAGCCTTGGCGTGGATGTGATTGTCAATCCGCGCTCGGTAACGGTGTCGCGCATTCTGCAGCACGTGCGGCGCGGGCGCATTCACAGCGTCTACACGGTGCAGGATGATTTCGGCGAATTGATCGAAGCCGAGGCCATGCAGACCTCGGGCCTGGTGGGTAAACCTTTGCGCGAATTGAACCTGCCCACGGGCACGCGCATCGGCGCTGTGATCCGGAAAGGGCAGGTGATCGTACCGCGCGGGACGTCGACAGTCGAAGGCGGCGACCGGATCGTGCTGTTTGCCGCCAAGTCGGCGATCAAAAAAGTCGAAAAACTGTTCTCTGTCCGCTTGGAATACTTTTAAGCCATGTCGCATATTGCTTACGTTAATGGGCGCTATCTGCCGCAAGCCCAGGCTTTCGTTCATATCGAGGACCGCGGCTATCAGTTCGGCGATGCGGTGTACGAAGTCACCTGCATCTGGAACGGCCGGCCGGTCGATCACGCGGGGCATTTGCAGCGCCTGCGCCGCTCTTTAAGCGAACTGCGCATCGCCATGCCCATGAGCGAGGCCGCCTTCAGCGCCATCATCCGCGAAGTGGTGCGGCGCAACCGCGTGAAAAAGGGTACGGTGTATATTCAAGTGGGGCGCGGTGTTTCCCCGCGCAATCATCCGTTCCCGGTCAAGCACATCAGGCCGTCGGTCGTCATCACCGCCAAGCACGGCGCCGGGCCGTCCGAAGCCGTGGCGCAGGCTGGCGTGAAAGTGGCCGTGCAGCCCGACATCCGCTGGGGCCGTGTGGATATTAAAACCGTCGGCCTGCTGCCGAACGCACTGGCCAAGCAGGCCGCCGTGGAAGCCAAGGCCTTCGAGGCGCTGTTGGTGCGCGAGGACGGCACGGTAACCGAGGCCAGCGCCTCCAACGCCTGGCTGGTGACGAAAGACAAAGCCATCATCACGCACCCGGCCACCAATAAAATCCTCAGCGGCATTACGCGCGCGACCGTTATGAAACTCGCCAAGCAGGCGGGCTATACGGTGCAGGAGCGCGCCTTCACGCTGGATGAAGTTTATGCGGCCAAGGAATTTTTCCTGACGGGAACGACCACTTTTGTCATGCCCGTGGTGCAGGTGGGCGACCGCCCGGTCGCCAACGGTTCGCCCGGCGAAACCGCGTTGCGCCTGCGCCAGATGTACATCGATTACGTCAATGGCCTGGGTGACGAGGCCTGGTCGTCAGCGGTGCAAAGCCCATGACGCTGCCGCCGCCCAAGGCGATTTTATTCGACTGGGATAACACGCTGGTCGATACGTGGCCGACCATCGGCAAGGCGCTGAACATCACACTGCCGAAAATGGGCCATGAACCGTGGAGCGAAGCCGATATCCACGCGCGCGTGGCGGGATCCTTGCGCGATACTTTCCCGCGCATCTTCGGCGAGCGCTGGGAAGAAGCGCGTGAGATTTACTACCAGGCCTTCGCCGCCGTGCACTTGGACATGCTGCGCGTGCTGCCGGGCGCAGAAGATGTTCTGGCTTTGGCGCACGGGAAGGGCGTTTACCTGGGCGTGGTCAGCAACAAGACAGGCAAGTATCTGCGCGCCGAAGCCCAGCACCTGGGCTGGACGCCGTATTTCCGCAAACTGGTCGGCGCCCAAGACGCGGTGCGCGACAAACCCATGCTTGAACCGGTCCATCTCGCCCTGGAAAACTCAGGGCTGAGTTTGG
>JAEUKM010000075.1 GCA_016793085.1 Rhodospirillaceae bacterium | reverse complement strand
GCGCGCGCGGAACCCACGGCTGTTGGGCGCGCGGCGGCTGGCCGGCAGGCGCGGTGGCCGGTGGCGCGGGCGTCTGGGCCGGCGCTTGCGCGGGGGCTTGAGTCTGGGCTGCAGCTTGCTGCTGCGTATCCGAGGACAGATCGATCACCACCGCGTTGCCGACGGTGAAGGTGCGCATGGTAACGTTGGCGCGTAAGGGGAAGGTGGCCGTGCGGCCATCGGCGCTGAGGAAACCCGAGAGTACATAGGGGCCCAAGGCCTGCTGTACGCCGGCCAGATCGCCTGAGATCGGGCGTTCGAACTGCACGACGAGCTGGCCGCCCACGACGGCGGCCGAGTAGCGCACGGGATCATTCCAGTCAAAAACAATACGGCCGTAGTTGTCACGCTGTGCGGCGCGCACGCCGTCGGCCCAGGCGGGCTGAGAAAGCACAGACGCGCCCAGCAGCAGCGCCACGGACACCAGACCGGTAGCGCGCAGAATGTTGGCAAAGGCAGATGCGCGCATCAAGGCATGCGCTCCATCTGCGGCTTGGCCGTCTGTTGTTGGGGGTCGGCCATAATCATGATCTCAATAGGTTCGTTCGTCGCGTTTTGGGCCTTTTCGGTCGTGGGCATCCGCGCCAGACTGGCGATGGGCCGGTCGTAACCGGCTTTTTTCAGCGCCGCCGCCACAACATTCGCCTGCATCAGGCCCTTCGACCAGCTTTCGGAACTTCCCTCGGCGCTGCCTACCACCGCGATGGGATTGCCGATGTTCGCCAGCACGCCGGCGAGATCGAAAACAGCCGGCATCGCCTCCGGCGCAACGCGCACGCTGTCCGGGGCCAGCACGCCTGGCAAGGATACCATAACCGCCCGCTCGGTGGAGCGGAATTGGAGGGCCTTAAGGTCCGCACTTTGGGCCGAGGCTGCCTTCAAGGCAGCCGCTAAATAGCTCATATCGTCCAGGTTATCGTCATCCTCGCGCACGTAGGTGCGCGAACTGACAAACTTGTCATTACCCACCGCCCCCGGCTTCAGCGCCGCAGCGGCGGACTGCGCAATGGCGGCATAGCGCGCGGCATCGGGCTGGGCCATGGCGAACATCAGCACGAAGAACGACAAGAGCAGCATGACCAGATCGACGAAGGTGATCAGCCACGGCGGCGTGACGGGAGATTTGATTTTAGATAACGACGCCGCACTCATGGCGCACCTGCCGCGGCGCTATCCTCGGACAGCACCAGGAATGTGAAGGTGACATCATGAGTTTCGGCGGGTGCTGTACCGACCGCAAAGTCAGTCGCAGCGAAATCGCGCCGCAAGAGGTCTTCTGCCAGGATACCGGCCTGCGACACGGCCAGGGCTTCACTGGCTTCATCAACACCAAGCGTCACGATCATCTCGTAGCGGAAACCTTCGGCGGGCGCTTTTAGAATAGCGGAAATGCGGTTCAGCACCGGCAGCACCGGACGCAAAGCATTGGTGCCGGGCTCGAACAGCACGGCGGCAGGCGCGATCACCGAGAACCGGTCGGCGGCATTGCGCACGATCACGTCCTGGCCTTCGAGTACTGATGCAAACGCGCTGGAGACGGACGTGCGCAGCGCATCCTGAGCAGCCGACTTCGCGACGGAAGCTGCCTCCAGATTATTCGACGGCGCAACCACATCGCTGAACGTCGTCTGCACGCTGGCCAGCACGTTGCGCGACCGCTGAACATCAGTCGTAGCGTTGAAATTCAGCACGACGAAAAACACGATGAGCAGCAGGTTCAGCGAGAGCAGCAGCAACAGAGTGGGGCTTTGATCGCCGCGCAGGCGCACGAACGGGCGCGCTGGCGCACGTTCCGGCGTCGTATCCCCAATGAATGTGCGCTCGATCATAACGGCAGGCACACTTTCTCCACCGGCGGCAGGCACACCTGTCGCCTTATTTTGACCGAAGCTAGATAACAAAGATGAATGGGTGGTTAAGGCTTTGAAACGCAAGGGTTCCGGACGTTTAAACCCGGTGCCTACCCCACCCGGGACTTAACCCTCGTCGCTGCCCGGCAGCTTGCGCCGGGTGGACATTTCCTCGGTCAACTGGCGGGCCTTGTCGGCCTGCATCAGCGACAAGATCGGGGCCACCTTGGCCTCTTTCATGCTGGTGACAACCGGCACCAGGATCGACATGTCGAGATCGTCGAAAATGCGCGCCGCATCCTTGGGCTTCATGGCTGTGTAGATCTTCACAAGCTGCTCGATCTCGGTTTTCTTCTTGGCGTCGTACTGCTGAACAAGCCCTTGTAATTGCTTCTCGATTTCCTGCATCTGGGCGATCTTCTCGTCCAGGCGCTGCTCGGCGGCCTTCACCAGGCTTTCTTTCTGCTGCAGTTCGCGCTCGCGCGTTTCGATGATCTGGCGGCGTTCGGCCAGACGCTGCAGGGTCTCGATCTCGGATTTGGTCAGGTCGCTGGGATTCAGCACGCCCGCCGGGGCGCCGCCGGGTTCGGCTGTTTCGGTTTCGGCCGGCGCTTCGGCGGCTTCGCCCTCTTTGGGGGCGTCGGCGGCGGGCTGCTGCTGTTGCGGCTGCTGCGGTTGTTGAGCCTGGGCCAGCGCGGTCTGGCCGACGCCGAGAACGCTGGTCCCGCCATTGTGCTGAAAATCGCTGACTACCCCCTGAATGCGCAGGCCCAGCATGCACACCGCCGCGACGATCACGAGCGGCAGGAAGCGGAATGCAGGCCCGCGGCTGGCGTCTTCGGGGGCGCGTTCCAGTTTCGGGCGGGGTTTGCGGACAGGCGCGGGCATCGGCACTCTTTATATATGGCAGGCGTCTTGAGATGGTGTCTTAACGCGTGGACTGCAAGGCTTTCAATAGCTCGCGCTCCGCTTCCGAACGGTCGTCGGTCAGACCCAACTCATCCGCGATGGAGCGGCGCGGCGGGCGCTGGACCGCTGCGGCCGGCGCTTGTTGCTGCTGTTGCGGGTTCAGGCGCGCTTCGGTCGCGCGCGCTTCGGCGCGGGCCGCACTTAAAGCATTGCGCAGATCGGCCGCGGTATCTTCCATCGACTGGGCGGCTTTGGCCGGAGCCGGCGGCGGCGCCATGCGCGGCGCAAACCCCTCGGGCATGGCCGGGCGCAAGCCCCCCGCCAGCGTGGGCGACGCCGGGGCCGCATTCGGCGCGGCGGCAGGCTGACCGGCGGCGGCGCCAAAGGCCGCTTCGCTGCGGGCCACGCGCACGCCCGATTCCAGGCGGGTCGCCATTTCCTCGGCGCGCTCGATCATGAACGCCAGATCATCGCGCAGGGCCTGCGCCTTCTCGACACGGTCCTTCAGGGCCATGCTGGCTTCGTTGGTGGCTTTCTTCAGTTTCGGAATGCCCGCCTCGGCGCGCAAGGTGGCGTCGTTGAAGCTGGCCACGACCTTGGCCAGTTCATCGCGCGAGCGGCGCAAGGCCGACAGGCGGCGGTTCAGGATGACGGCAAAAACGATCGTCGGGATCAGCAGCGCGATCACAAGGAGATTAAGCGCGGTGTCCAAGGTCATATCTGTCTCCCGCAGCCGCGAACGGCTGGATGATCCGTGAATGTTAGCGCGACCGGCTTAAAAACGCCAATCGTCAGACAACCGCAACATGCCCGACAGGCCCATAACATTCGGTTAAGAATGAAGGCGGCCCGGACGGCGAAGGACGGTTAATTACTTGTATTTTCGGTGGTCTTGCGGCGATGGTCGACGCGGATGGCAATATGGTTGCCACGGCGGCCCATCTTGCCGATGAACATGGGCAAATCACCGCACCGCAGCTCGACCGGAGAGTCGGGCTTGGCGTTCAGCAGGAACTTCGAGCCCACCTGGAAATCGAGCACGCGGCTAAGCGGCATGATCTGGGTATCCAAGACCGCTTCCAGGTCCACTTCAGTGAACCACATTTCCTCGGCCAAGTGTGTTTCCCAGATCGAGTCACGGCCGAACTTTTCGCCCATGAACATCTGCAGCAGCAGCTCGCGGACAGGTTCCAGCGTGGCGAACGGGATCAGGATTTCCAGGCGGCCGCCGCGGTCTTCCATGTCGATGCGCAGGCGCGCGACGATACAGGCGTTGGACGGCTGCGAAATGGTGGCGAAACGCGGGTTGGTTTCAAGGCGGTCGAAGCGGAATGTGACCGGCGACAGGGGGTCGAAGGCCGCAGACAAATCGGCCAGCACCACGTGGATCATGCGCTCGACCAGCGTGCGCTCGATGGTGGTGTACGGGCGGCCTTCCACGCGCATGGCCGCGGTGCCGCGGCGTCCGCCCAGGAGCACGTCGACGATCGAGTAGATCATCGAACTGTCCACGGTCATCAGGCCGTAGTTGTCCCACTCTTCGGCCTTAAACACGGTCAACATGGCCGGCAGCGGGATCGAGTTCAGATAGTCGCCGAAGCGCTGCGAGAGAATGTCGTCCAGCGATACTTCGACGTTGTCGGACGTGAAGTTACGCAAACTGGTCGTCATCATACGGACCAGGCGGTCGAAGACGACTTCCAGCATCGGCAGGCGTTCGTAACTGACGAGCGCCGAGTTGAGGATGGCTTGAATCCCAGACCGTTGCTCGCCGTCTTCGCCGGCTTCGTCAAAGCCCAAGAGGCTGTCGATTTCGTCCTGGTTCAGAACGCGCGTGGAATCGCGGCCGCCACCACCACCGCCCAGATCGTCGGCCGTGGGGTCGCCGCCGCCAAGCATGGCTTCCCATTCGGCCGCCATGGCATCGGATTCTTCTCCGCCGCCGCCGGCTGCCTTGGGCGCATCAGCTTCGCCGCCGGCATCGGCCATTGCCGCCGCCAAGTCGTCGTCTGCCGTTTCGCTGGGTGAGACCATCGGCTTATGCCTTACTGAACGATCATCTCTTTAAACAGCACGTCTTTGACCTGCGCCGGACGCACGGCCGCGTTGACGCGGCCCAGGAGCTCCTCGCGCAGGCGGTACATGCCCGCGGCCCCTTGCAAGTCTTCGAGCCTTAATTCCCGCAGGTAGACCTGGAAGTTGTCGATGATGCGCGCCAGCACCGTTTCGATGCGCGCGATGTCCGCTTCGCTGGACAGTTCCAGCGTCACGCGGATTTTCAGGAAATTCTTTTTGCGGCCGGGCGTATTCAGGTTCACCAGCATTTCCGGCAGGTCGTAGAACACAGCGCCGGTTGCGCCCGGAGCGGCCGCAGGCGCCGCCCCATCCGCCGGCGGCGCGCCTTCGCCGTCAGCCGCAGCGCCTTCGGCTGCCTGTTCTTCGGCTTTCTCGCCGGTGATCATGGCGATCAAGGGATCGGCCAGGCCTGAGAAATAGGCCGCCGCCGCACCGCCGATGACCAGCACCAACGGCACAACGATCATCAGCAGCAATTTCTTTTTGCCGCCGCCTCCGCCGCCTTCGAATTCCGGTTCGGCGTCGCCTTCGAAATCTTCTTCCGGTTCTTGTGCCATGGCCCTGTCCTGAGCGAGGTGAATGCCACCCCGGCCGATTCCGATGCGGCCGCAATCCGGCGGCTGATCAGGAGTTCATCGGAAAAGCTACGGGTTCAGGGTTAATAATATATGAGTGCTGGCTCAGCCACTTAGACGGCGTTCCCGGTCCCCTCTGAATGGGCGGGCCCGGGGGTCGGCATCTGCCCGGTCCAGGCGGCAACCTTTGCCGGGGGTCCGGGCAAAAAGGCGGTTTCCGCCACCCGTGCCGGCACGCGAATCCCGAATTAATCTATTGATATATATATATAATTCTCTCTGGCACGGCACGTGCATATGAAGGGCCAATCACGCGCATACAAACAACCCGCGCGGAGTAAAGGCCATGGATAATACGACGTACATCGCGCTATCGCGACAGATGGCGCTTCAAAATCAACTCGAGGTTGTAGCCAACAACCTCGCGAACGTGAACACGACGGGCTTCAAAGGCACCGATACGTTGTTCGCGCAGTATGTGTTCAAGCTCGACCAGAACGAGCGCGCCTTCAAAGACAAGGTCGCCTTCGTCCACGATTTCGGCCTGGTGCGCAACTTAAGCCAGGGCGCCCTGAACTTTACCGGCAACACCTTCGACATGGCGCTGCAAGGCGACGGTTACTTCGTCACCCAAGGCCGCGGCGGCGTTGAGAACTACACCCGCGCCGGCGCTTTTGCCAAAGACGTGAACGGCAACCTGGTGACGATGGAAGGCCGCACGGTGATGTCGGTGAACAACACGCCGATCAACATCCCCAACGATGCGCGTGACATTATCGTGCAGGGCGACGGCACCATCGCCGAACAGGGCGGCCGCACCTTCGGCCAGTTGCGCGTGGTGCGTTTCGAAAAAGAACGCGACCTGAAGCAGGTGGACGGCACGGCGTTCCGCGCCGACGTAGGCCAGCAGGCCATCGAACTGCCGAACCCGAAAATCGCCCAGGGCGTGCTGGAAAACTCCAACGTGTCGCCCGTCATGGAAATTACGCGTCTGATCGCGCTGAACCGCGCATATCAGGAAACCGCGCGCATGGTCAGTCAGGAAGACGAACGCAAGCGCAAAGCAAATGATGTTTTCACCCGTCAGACCGCGGCCTGACGGACGCTAGCTACAGTGTAATTGGGAAGAGCTGAAGACAAAGGAACAAGGCCATGAGTATCCGTGCTCTCAATATTGCCGGGACCGGCATGTTAGCCCAGCAAACCAACGTCGAAGTTATTTCGAACAACATCGCCAACATGAACACGACGGCGTATTCGCGCCGCCGGACCGAGTTCAATGACCTGTTGTACCAGGACTTGCGCCGCGTCGGTTCGACGTCGTCGGACGCCGGTACCATCGTGCCCTCGGGCGTGCAGTTGGGCTTGGGCGTGAAAACCGCCGCCGTCTACCGCATCACCGAACAGGGCAGCCTGCTCTCGACCGACAACACCTTGGACATCGCCTTGCAGGGCAAGGGCTACTTTCAGGTCCAGTTGCCCTCGGGCGAAGTGGCATACACCCGCGACGGTTCGTTCCAGTTATCCGCCGACGGCCAGGTCGTCACCCATGACGGCTTCCTGATCGACGGCCTGCAGGCCATTCCGGTGGATGCCATCTCGATCTCGGTCAACGCCCAGGGCGAAGTGTTCTACAAGCAGGATGGCGTGATCGATCCGCAGTCGGCGGGCCAGTTCCAGATCTCGACCTTCGCCAACGAAGCGGGCCTGGAAGCTATCGGCGATAATCTGTTCCTGGAAACGCCGGCCTCGGGCAACCCGACCACGGGCATTCCCGGCACGCCGGGCTTCGGCACCGTGCTGCAAGGGTTCCTGGAAACCTCGAACGTCAACGTGGTTTCGGAAATCACCGAGCTGATCAGCGCGCAGCGCGCCTACGAAATGAACTCGAAGGTCGTGCAGACGGCCGACGAAATGTACTCCACCGTGACACAGATGATCGCCTAACCGGCGCTTAAGTAAGGTAACGGCCATGACGCTGCGCATTGCACATCGCTTTGCTGTTCTGAAACCGGGTCTGGTGCTGGCGGGTTTGCTGCTGGGGGCTGCAAGCCCGCTCGCCGCCGACCTGGGCAGCGATCTCGAGCCGTTGCCGCTGCGTCTGTAATCCTCGGTCACGATCACCGAAGATGTGATCACGCTGGGCGACTTGTTCACCGGCCTGACGGAAAACGCGGACAAGGCCGTGGCCGAAGCGCCGCGTCCCGGTCAGCGCAGCATGTTGTCCGCCGAGTGGCTGGCATCCGTGGCCAAGGCCAACGGCATCGCCTGGCGCCCGGCCAACCAGTACGACCGCGTCATCGTGTTCCGTGCCGGCCAGACCGTGCCGGCAGGCGACATTCTGGCCGCCGTGAAGGCTGAACTGATGGGTCAGGGCCTGCCGCAGAATTTCGGCCTGAAGTTCGCGTCGCCCCTGTCGGCGATCGCCATCCCGGCCAACGCGCCCAAGACGATCGCCGTACGCGAGGCATATTTCGATGCCGCCGCCCACGTATTTTCGGCCGTGGTTGAAGTGCCTGCGGGCGATCCGCGCGCGCATTTTGTGCAGGTTAAGGGGGATGCTTTCGCGGTTGTGACCGTGCCTGTGGTGAAGCAGGCCCTGTCGCGCGATGCTGTGATTACCGCAGACATGATTGATATGGTCGAGATGCCGGAAAGCAAGATCGGCGCCGACACGCTGACCAATGCCGATCTGATCATCGGCAAAGCCGCCAAGGGGTTCGTCCGCGCCGGCCAGACATTACGGTCGGGCGACGTGCATCTTGTCTCGTTCGTCAAGGTGCCGGTGTTCCGCAACGAAATGCGCCGCGGCCTGAAGATCGCCGAAGCACATCTGGACTGGATCGACGTGAATGCCAACGAACTGCCCGGCGACGCCGCTGTCGACGCCGACCAGCTGATCGGCTACGCGCCCAAGCGCCAGTTGGCGGCGGGCCAGCCGTTACGCACCACCGACGTGCAGCCGATCAATATGGTCGATGTGCCGGTGGCGGCGCGCGATATTCGCCGCGGCGAGACCGTGACCGCTGCCGACATCCGCTGGACCGCGATTGACCGCAGCAATCTTGCCATCGAAGCGATCCAGAACGAAGACGACCTGGTGGGCCGCATCGCCAACTCGATCATCCGTTCGGGCCAACCCTTCCGCACCCACAACGTTTCGCTGCCCGTCGTCGTGCCCAAGGGCAAGGTCGTCACCCTGATCTACAACGTGTCCACCATGAAGCTGACCGCCAAAGCCAAAGTGCTGGAAGACGGCGCGCTGGGCCAGGTCGTGCGGGTAGTGAACACGAAAAGCAATGTCAACCTGTTCGCCGAAGTGATCGACGCCGATACCGTGCGCATCACCGAACAGCAAGCAGCGATGAACTGAACTCGAGCCGAACGAATACGCTTGGAACCGACAAAGTAAAAAAGGATACCCGGCCATGGCTTCCAAATTATCCCGTAATGTTTTGATCGCCGTTCTGATGGCGGGTACCGCCCTGAGCGGTTGCTCGACCGCCGAGAAACTGTCGCGCATCGGCCAGCCGCCGGCGCTGTCAGGCGTTACCAACCCGACGCAGGAGCGCGACTACCGCCCCGTCACCATGCCGATGCCCACACCCATCGCCCTTGAACCCGCGGCCAACTCGTTGTGGCGTCCGGGGGCCCGCGCCTTCTTCAAGGACCAGCGCGCCAAGGAAATCGGCGATGTCATGACCGTGGTGGTGAACATCCAGAACGAGCGCGCCCAGTTGAGCAACGAAACCACCCGCACCCGCAGCAACGGCGGCGAGACCGTCAACATCAACAATTTCCTGAACCAGGACATCGTGCCCGGCGCCATCTCTGCCCCGGCCATCGATTTCAACTCAAACAGCAATTACGCGGGCACCGGCCAGATTCAGCGCGATGAAAACATAAACATCCGGCTTGCGGCGGTTGTCTTGCAGGTGCTGCCCAACGGCAACCTGGCCATTGCCGGGCGCCAGGAAGTACGCGTGAACTCTGAACTGCGCGAATTGCAGGTGGCCGGCGTCATCCGCCCCGAAGACATCCGCTCGGACAACACCATTTCCTGGGACAAGATCGCCGAGGCCCGTATCTCATACGGCGGCCGCGGCACCCTCAGTGACGTTCAGCAGCCACGTTACGGCCAGCAGATCTTCGACGTGATTTTCCCGTTCTAGTGGTTTCGGGTTCGGCGTTCAGCACCGGGGCCCCGGCTCTAAACGCCAGACCCGCCACGCCCTTCTGTTGCGGACGGGGCGGGACGCGAAGACGGATTACGTCCCTCTTTTCCTCCCCCTCTCTCCTGCCGCTCGATGGCCTTGCGGCGCAGAAGCAAACTCAAAAAGCCGGCAGTGCGTGTCACTGCCGGCTCTTTTTTTACCGCGTTTGAGGCAGCGCCACAGGCCTTAACAAGAGATTAAATGCGCCTGTTCGTGCCGCCGGCCAAACCCTCGCAAACCCGCAGGTTGCTTGGCTTTGCCGCCGTTCGCCACATGCCGCAAACAGGTGTCATAAAAAAATTCGGAAAACCTTTTGTTAACCCCCGGCTGCGATAACAGACTCCGATAGAGAGTGCCCACCGATTCGCTTTGCTTTGATGCCACCAGTCAGGGGACTACACGGATGAACATGATGACCAACACCCAGGCCACTGCTCTTTCCCTCGCCGAGGAAGACGCGTTGGCGCTCACCCAGGCGGCTCTCGAGATCTCACGCGCGAATGAATCGAAAGATGAAAAGCGCTTGGCCGCCGCCCTCGATCGCAACATGCAATTGTGGGTCGGGATCCGGACCATGGTTTCAGCGTCGAACAATCCGCTGCCCATGGCCATCAAAGACAATTTGGTCCGTCTGGCCAGCTTTGTGGCCCAGAAGACCTTCGAGATGCAGAATGGCGCCAGCATCAAGACCATCGAAGCGTTGGTGAACACCAACCTTCAGATCGCTGAAGGCCTCTTGGAGAAGCGCGGAGGCTAAACGCCTCACGCTCACTGGTCCTGGCATCGAACCTTGCGAAAAAGGCGCTTCCTTGCGGAAGCGCCTTTTGAGTTTTTAGGGCCGGGAAGGCCCGTTAATCCGAGTCCACCCGTCAGAACCCCATCAGTCAGAACGGTGCGTGCGCTCCATGCGCTCGTGGCGTTCCTGGGCTTCCACGCTTAAGGTGGCGATGGGCCGCGCTTCCAGGCGCTTCAAGCCGATCGGCTCGCCCGTTTCCTCGCAATACCCATAGCTGCCGTCCTCGATGCGGTGCAGCGCCGAGTCGATCTTCGAGATCAGCTTGCGGGCGCGGTCCCGTGTACGCAGTTCCAGGCTGCGTTCCATCTCCGCCGAGGCCCGGTCGGCGATATCGGGTTCCTGCAGGCCGCCTTCCTGGAGGCTTTCCAGGGTTTCTTCGGACTCCTTCAAGAGTTCGACGCGCCAGGCCAAAAGCTTGCGCCGGAAATATTCGAGCTGGCGGGCGTTCATGAAGGGCTCTTTGTCCGTCGGGCGGTAGTCCGGCGGCAGGGTAATACTGGATGATTTCAACAAGGCGGCTCGCTTGGCTGCGGGTTTTTCAGCGGCCTTGGCGGCGGGCCGGGCGGATTTAATGCTCTTTTGCGGCTTTGACGCAGGCTTGGCTTTGGGCTGCGCCTTGCGAGTCTTGGCACGCGGCGCCGGCTTTGCCTTCTTCTTGGGCGTCTGCGCTTTCTTCTTTTTCATGTATATCAATGGGTTAGAAGTTTGCACCAGAACCCCATGACGTCACCATGGAGCGATTCACGGGCAGGCTTATGCCAAACGTCGGCTCAGTTTGGCTAGCTCTACTTCTGCCCGAAGCTCAATTTCATCGAGCAGCCGCGAAACCACTGGATCTGCACCCTTTTCCCGCTTTTCCCGGACCAGCCGGGCCAGCTCGGCCAGCCGGTCCTTGGGGATGGCCCCCATCAGGAACCCCCGGCGGACCTCTTCCAGGCGGTCGAGAATCTCAGCCCCACGCTGGGCCCGGCGGCGGCGCTCCTCAGGGGTGGTCTGGGACCCCAGGTCGGATTCCACCGCCTGGGCGGCAAAAACCCCCTCAACCCCAGCGATACCAAACGCCGGATCGGCCGGGGCAGCGCTGTCAGCCGCCTCGTCGGCGCTGACACGGCTGAGCTCCCGGGCAAAGCCGGCCCCGCCTGTGGCGCCGGTCTTTTTCACCGTCTTGGATTGGACCGAACTGGGCCCCTTGGGACCTTCGACCTTCATTCCACCAACCGCCTGCTTCTGGCTTCCTATCGCCCCAGGACGAGACCTGGGGGCCGTTTGACCCGAAGGCTCAACCCCCCGAGCCGATTCAGCTTAACGTAAGCCCGGTTAACGGGGTCTGATCACCTAACCCGCTTTGACAAGGCCGTCACCGGGCAAGATTTGCCGCACAGGTGGCGTGATCGGCCTAGCCGGCCCCTTCAGTGCCCTCTATTTCTCACAAAAATCGATATATTTCAATAGTTTATCCAAAGCCCTGGGTTGGCACGGAATTCGCATCGCTTTGTCCGGAAGAGTATGTCCCGACGGGCGAAATCTGTCGGGAGCGCACCACGAAGAATAAGCGAAGAGGCCATCATGCGTTTGTCGTTCAAGTTCGCTCAGGACACCGCCCCCGCCCTCGATCTGTCGGGCGTACTGGACCGGGTTTGGTTCGTCGGCATCCACATCCTGATGGCCACGATTTTCCTGCTGGTCTCAACCCAGGCGCAGGCCGCCTCGCGCGTAAAGGACGTCGCGGGCTTTGAAGGTGTGCGCGAGAACATTCTGGTGGGCTACGGCCTGGTCGTGGGCCTGAAGGGCACCGGCGACGACCTGAAGAAGATTTCCGCCACCAAGGAAAGCTTGGCCGGCATGCTGGAACGTTTGGGCATCAACACCCGCGACGACAAGATGGAACCCAAGAACGTGGCCGCCGTGATCGTGACGGCCACGCTGCCGTCGTTCTCGCGCCAGGGGGGGCGCATCGATGTACAGGTCAGCTCCATCGGCAGCGCGCTCAGCCTGCAGGGCGGCGTGCTGGCGGTAACCCCGCTGATGGGTGCGGACGGCGAAGTGTACGCGGTCGCGCAAGGCTCGGTGCAGGTGGGCGGTTTCGCTGTCGAAGGCGCTGGCGCCAGCATTCAGCGCGGCGTGCCCACCAGCGGACGCATTCCCTCGGGCGGCATTGTCGAACGCGAAATCGATTTCTCACTCGACAACATGCGTCAGGCGCAGTTGTCGCTGCGCAACCCCGACCTGACGACGGCCCGGCGCATCGCCCAGGCCATCAACGCATTCCTGGGCACCACCGCTTCGGCCCCGATCGATCCGGGCACCGTCATGGTGGCCCTGCCCGATGGCTACGAAGGCTCCATGGTCGATGTCATGACCGATATCGAGCAGCTTCAGGTCGAACCCGACCAGACCGCGCGCGTGGTGATCGATGAGAACACCGGCGTCATCGTCATCGGCCAGGACGTGCGCATCTCCACCGTCGCGGTGGCGCAGG
>JAEUKM010000055.1 GCA_016793085.1 Rhodospirillaceae bacterium | reverse complement strand
GCACACCTGCACATCCAGGCCTTCGGCATGGTAGCCGATGGGCACCTGGTAGATGGTGTCCACGTCCACGGCCGGAATAACGGCCTCGGGCTTCACGTTGCAGAATAGCGCGATTTTCTTGCGGTCCGACTCAGGCAGCGGCCGCTCCATGCGGCACATCAGCACGTCGGGCTGAATCCCCAACCCCAGCAGTTCCTTCACCGAGTGCTGGGTGGGCTTGGTTTTCAGTTCCCCGGCGGCGGCGATGAACGGCACCAAGGTTAAGTGCACGAACATGCTGCGCTCGGCCGTAAGTTCGTTGCCCAATTGACGAATGGCTTCCAGGAACGGCAGGCTTTCGATGTCGCCCACGGTGCCGCCGATTTCCACCAGCACGAAATCCTCATCCGTGATGTCGCTTTGGACGAATTCCTTGATGGCGTCGGTGACGTGTGGAATGACCTGCACCGTGCCGCCCAGGTAGTCGCCGCGGCGTTCCTTGGCGATGACGGTGGAATAAATGCGCCCGGTGGTGACGTTGTCGCTCTGGCGCGAGGCCACGCCGGTAAAGCGCTCGTAATGGCCGAGGTCGAGGTCGGTCTCGGCCCCGTCGTCGGTGACGAACACCTCGCCGTGCTGGGTCGGGCTCATGGTGCCCGGATCGACGTTCAGGTAGGGGTCAAGCTTCCGGAGGCGAACCTTGTAGCCGCGCGCCTGAAGAAGCGCGCCCAAAGCCGCTGACGTGAGACCTTTTCCGAGGGAGGAGACCACGCCGCCGGTGATAAAAACAAACCGCGTCATGGGGTTTCACCATACATCAAAGAACACGAGGGGCAAGCGCGTGAATCGCGCACGCGTGAACGCGCGGAAAATCAGCGTCCGCGGCGATGGAACGTTGTGGATTGTTTAGTTGTTCGGAACGGTTGGCGCGGCGGGTGCCGGCGATTCGCCCGGCGGAGACTGCGGGGCCGCGGGTGCTGCATCCGAGGGCACGGCCGGCGCCACGCTGTTTTCGATGCTGGGGACAGCCGGGCCGTCCACCTTGGGCGCGAAGATCGAGGTCGGCGCATCGGCGGGCTTGGCGAGCAGCGCAAGGCCCAAAGAGGTCGCGAAGAAGCCGATGCCCAGGATGGTCGTCATGCGGCTTAAGGGATTGGGCCGCGCGCGCGGCTGGGCCATGGCGCTGACCGAGGCCGTGGCCGACATCCCGCCGCCGGCGGCACTGCCTTCGCTCTTTTGCAGCAGGATCAGCATGATCAGCGCAATGGCGACCAGCAGATGAATAATCAGCAGAACTTGGATCATAGCCTCGACCTGAATGCTCGACTTTATATGGGCTTATTGGGCAGCCGCACGGCCCCTGTCATACCCCAGGAGCGTTGCCGCCATGAAGGCGGCGGGGTTTTAGCCTTCCGGCTTATAAATAGCTAGGGGGAACCGGCCTTTCGACAAGGCCCCGAGCACCGAAAAAGGCCGGAATCTCCTTACTTTGGTTACAAAATCACCGTTTCGGGGCGTTTGTGTCACCGTTTCGGTGCGTTAATAATGATCGTCCAGAAGTCGGCCGCATCCAGGCTGGCCCCACCCACCAAGGCCCCGTCCACCCCCGCAACCGCCAGCAGGGTGGCGGCGTTTGAGCCCTTCACCGAACCGCCGTACAGAATGGCCAAGTCCGCCCCATCGGCATGGGCCTTCCCATAGGTCTCGCGCGCCACGGCATGCATGGCCTTCACGTCGTCGGGCGTCGGCGTGCGGCCTGTGCCGATGGCCCACACCGGCTCATAGGCAATGACCGTATTGGCGGCTGTGGATTTGGCGGGCACCGAGCCCGAAACTTGCGAGCGGACCACATCAGCCGCTTTGCCCGCGTCGCGCTCGGCTTCGGTTTCGCCGACACAGATGATGGGCGTTAAGCCCGCCGCCAGCGCCGCCTCGGCCTTGGTGCGGACGGCCTCGTTGGTTTCGCCGTGATCGGCGCGGCGTTCGGAATGCCCGACAATCACATACGTGCAGCCCAGATCTTTCAGCAGAACAGCGCTGGTATCGCCCGTATGGGCCCCCTTCTCCTTGGCGTGGCAGTCTTGCGCGCCGACGGCGACAACACTGCCCGCCACGGCGGCGGCAACCGTGGAAATCAGCCCTGCCGGTGGGCAGAGCGCGATGCGCGGCAGCGGCCCCGCGGCCCCCTTGGCGCGCGCGGCCAGGTCGCCCGCCAGCGCCTTGGCTTGGGCGGTACTGCCATTCATCTTCCAGTTGCCCGCGATGAGGGGTTGAGCGGTCATGCCTGTTAAGTCCTTGCAGAAATGGCTGTCATGCTGGCTCTGCACCTATCACACGTTCGGGCGTCCTCCAATGCGGATCGAACGCCTCCAGGTTATTTCGAAAGCCAGAAACACCTGCCTATTCAACGCTTTACCGTGCTTGCGGGCGCTGCCTGCCGCACTTATGATGCCGCGCCTTAACGGCCCGGCCCGCAGCAAGCGCGCGGCGGCTGCAACCTTTCCAGACAAGCGAAGCCCATGATCCAGTGGTTCAAAGACGTCACGACCGACAGCATTGTATTTAAGGCCTTCATGGGCCTGATGATCTTGAGCTTCGGCATCTGGGGCATCGGCGACGTCATTGCGCCGTCGGTTGACCCCAACGTGGCGATCCAGGGCGGCAGCTTTGAAGTGCGCGCCACCGAATTGCAGCGCCGCTACCAGCAGCAGCTCGACAAGCTGCGCCAGAGCTTAGGGCCCGAGGCCGCCTCGGACCCCAGCCTGCGCCAGACCCTGCTGAATTCCACCATCAGCCAGGTGCGCGAGGAAGCCGTCACCAACGAAGCCGCGCTGGATATGGGCATCAACGTCAGCCCGAACCTCGTGCGCGAGGTGGTGATGGCGCAAGATGTCTTCAAGGACGAAAGCGGCGGCTTCA
>JAEUKM010000026.1 GCA_016793085.1 Rhodospirillaceae bacterium | reverse complement strand
GACACGCCATTACGGCCCATCGCGGCGGTCGGCGTCATCGGCGCGGGCACCATGGGGCGCGGCATCGTCATCGCCTGCCTGAATGCCGGGCTTCAGGTGCGCTGGGTCGACCGCGCGCAGGAGTTTCTGGACAAGGGTATTGCCGCGATCACGCAAATCTATCAGCGCGACGTAGAGAAGGGGCGTTTTGGCGCCGAGGTGCTGGCCGAGCGTTTGTCGCGCCTGACCGCTTCGCCCGAGATTGCCTCACTGGCCGCGGTCGATCTGGTGATCGAGGCGGCCTTCGAGGACATGGCCGTGAAGCAAGATCTGTTCCGCAAGCTCGATGCCGTGTGTAAGCCGGGCGCCATTCTGGCCACCAACACCTCGACCTTGGACGTGAACCAAATCGCCGGCGTGACCAAGCGCCCGGCCGACGTGATGGGCCTGCATTTCTTCTCGCCCGCGCACATCATGCGCCTGTTGGAAGTCATACGAGGCGCCAAAAGCGCGCCGGATGCCGTGGCCACCGCCATGGATTTCGGCAAGCGCATCGGCAAGGTGGCGGTGCTGTCGGGTGTGTGCTTCGGCTTCATCGGCAACCGCATGTTCGAGGGCTACGTGCGCGAATCGCAAGCCCTGCTGCTGGAAGGGGCCACGCCATCCCAGGTGGACAAGGCCATGACCGCCTGGGGCATGGCCATGGGCCCGTGCGCGGTGATCGATCTGGCGGGTGTGGATGTCAGCTACCTGACGCGGGAAGGCAACCGCGCCAACCTGCCGCCCGATCCGCGCTATTGCCTGATCGGCGACAAGCTGAATCATCTGGGCCGCCACGGTCAGAAAACCGGCAAGGGGTTTTACACCTACGCCAGCGGCAAGCCGGAGGATGACCCGGAGGTACTGGCGCTGATCAAGGCCGAAGCAGCACGTCTGGGCGTGGCGCAGCGTACAATTACGGACACCGAGATCGTCGCGCGCTGCGTCTATCCCTTGATCAACGAGGGCGCGAAGATTCTGGAAGAGGGTATTGCGCTGCGCGCCTCAGACACGGACGTGGTGTGGACGGCGGGCTATGGGTTCCCGCGCTATCGCGGCGGGCCTTTGTTCCATGCCGACCTGATCGGGCTGAAGACCGTCGTGGAGGGCATGGCCGCGATTGCTGCCGCACAAGGAAACAGTTTCGGCTACTGGACGCCGGCGCCGTTGTTGGCCAAGCTGGCTGCCGAAGGACGCACATTCAAAGACGTAGTTTAAAAACTGGGGATTGACATGAGTTTCGACGGATTCCGACTGGACGGCCGCGTGGCCGTGGTGACGGGCGCCAGCCGCGGCATCGGCCGCGCCATCGCGCTGACGCTGGCGGGGATGGGCGCCAAGGTTGTGGTTTCAAGCCGCAAGATCGACGCCTGCGAGCCGGTGGTGGAAACCATCAAGGCCAGCGGCGGCACAGCCATTGCACTTCCCTGCAACGTCGGCGACCCGGCGCAACTGGAGCAGTTGATTGTCCAGACCGAGCAGAAGCTGGGCGCGCCGCGCATCCTAGTCTGTAACGCCGCCTCGAACCCCGTGTATGGGCCCATGGCCAACATCGACGACAAGGTGTTCGAGAAAATCATGAACGTGAACGTGCGCAGCAACATCACGCTGATCAACCGCGTGGCTCCCGGCATGGCGGCGGCGGGTGGCGGGGCGGTGGTGTTGCTTTCAAGTGTGGTGGGTTTTGCCGGCAGCAAGAACATCGGTTGTTACGCGGTCTCCAAGGCGGCTGACGCCCAATTGGCGCGCAACTACGCCATCGAACTGGGCCCAAAGAAAGTCCGCGTCAATGCGGTCGCGCCGGGCCTGATTAAAACCGATTTCGCCGAGGCCCTGTGGTCCGGCCCCGGCGGCGACGCCTTCGCCAAGAAAACGCCACTCGGCCGCCTGGGCGAGCCAGAGGATATCGCGGGCGTGGTGGCTTTCCTGGCCTCCGATGCCGCCCGCTTTGTGACGGGCCAGACCATCATCGCCGACGGCGGCGTGATGATCGCCGATCCGTTCTAAGATTGAGGGAGCCAAATAAAAAAGGCGCTGGTTGAAACCAGCGCCTTTTGTTTTGGATCGGAAAATCGATTTTACTGGATGATGAGGAACAGGTCCTCGTCGCCGCGCTTCACCGACAGGGCGACTTGGCGGCCGCCGTCTTTCAGCGCTTTCTCGAACTCATCCACGGTCTTGACGGGCTTGCGATTGACGGCCGCGACCACATCACGCTCACGTAAGCCCGCCTGATAGGCCGCGCTGCCGCGCTGCACCTGCTTCACGACAACGCCTTTGCTTTTGTCGCCTGCTTCGGGGTCGGCGAACATGGCCCCTTCCAGGGCTTCGCGTTCCTCGATGGCCGCCACTTCCTGCTTTTCAGGAATCTTCTCCAGCGTGATCTTCACATCGCGCTTGGCGCCGTCACGGATGATGGTCAAATCCACGCCGCTGCCCACCTGACTGAGGCCCACCCGGTTGCGCAGATCGGCCGAGCTTTTCACGGACTTTCCGTTCAGCGAGATGGCGACGTCGCCCGCTTTCAGGCCGGCCTTATCGCCCGGCGAGCCTTTTTCGACGCGCTGAATGATGGCCCCTTCGTTCTGGGTGACGCCCAGGCTCTTGCCCAGTTCGGGCGTGAGGTCGGCGATGACGATGCCGATGCGGCCACGGCGGACTTCACCGTTCTCGATCAACTGATCCATGACGTTGGAGACAATCGAGGTCGGCACCGCAAAGCCGATGCCGACGTTGCCGCCGTTGGGGCCGAAGATGGCGGTATTCATGCCCACCATTTCGCCCTTCAGGTTGATGAGCGGGCCGCCCGAGTTGCCGGGGTTGATGGCCGCATCGGTCTGGATGAAGTCCTCGTAGCCTTCGATGTTCAGGCCCGAACGGCCCAGTGCGCTGACGATGCCCGAGGTGACGGTGTGGCCCAGACGGAACGGATTGCCGATGGCGACGACGAAATCACCCACCTGGAGTTTGTTGGAATCGCCGATTGGCAGGTCGGTCAGATCCTTGGCGTCGATTTGCAGCAGGGCCACATCGGTGGCTTCATCGCTGCCGATTTTCTTGGCGGTGAATTGGCGGTTGTCTTTCAGGGTTACCGTAATCTCCGAGGCGTCATCGACAACGTGATGGTTGGTCAGCACATAGCCTTTCTTGGCATCGACGATGATGCCCGAACCGGCCGACATGCGCTCCTGCTTGGGCAGGCGGTCGGGCATTTCGAAGAACCGGCGGAAGGTGGGATCGTTGAACAGCGGGTTGGCGGCCACGTCCTGCTTGACTGAAACGTTGACCACGGCGGGTACGGCTTTCTCGATCAGGGGCGCCAGCGTCGGCACGCCATCGCGCACCGGGGCGCCGGCGATCTGCGCCTGAACGGCAGGCACAAGTGCGGCGCTGCCGAGGACGGCCACCACGGCGGCCGAAACCAGGAGGCGGGATGAGAAGCGGGAAACAGGGGCGGGCATGTCTGAAGTGGCCTTTCGTGCCGGAATTCTTCTGGCGCCAAAAGCGGCGCCGTTGCGGTTAAATGTTAGCGGTTCACCCCAACCGCGCAATCCCGGTAACAGCTATTTAATATCCGGAAAATGGCGGATTTCCTGGGTTTTTCGATGGTCTCTCAAGCCCGTCATGCGGGCATGTCGAAGACGCCTTTGGCTCAGTGCGCAAACCTGGCCAAGGGGCGAACGGTTCGCACATGGCGTGTCCGATTACAGGGCTTTGTGGTCGCCCACACCCCCGGCCCTGGCTAAGGTTCGGTCGCCGGTTCAAGCAGGGGAGAGCACGCATGTTAGCCAGATTAGTCGCAACGATCGGGATATTGCTGATGAGCGTGTCATCAGCGGGTATGTCATCGGCTTGGGCCGCTGACGGCGGCGTGCTGGTGTTCGGCGGTACGCGCGACACGGGCCTTGAGATTGTCCGCACGCTCAAAGCCAAAGGCGACAATGTCGTGGCTTTCGTGCGCCCCAGTTCGGACCTGACCGAATTGAAAAAACTGGGCGTGCCCACGGTAACGGGCGACGCCCTGAACGCTGAAGATGTGAAAGCCGCCATCGCGGGCCGTAAATACCGTGCGGTTGTGAGTTCCTTGGGCGGCAAACGCGGCGAGAAGCGTCCCGACTACGAAGGGGTGAAAAACGTCGTGGACGGCGCCAAGGCGGCAGGCGTGAAGCGCATGGTGCTGGTCACGGCCATCGGCGTGGGAGATTCGGCGGGCGCCGTCTCGCCTGAACTTCACAAACTCCTGGGGCCGGTCTTCGCCGAGAAGGTGAAGGCCGAGGATTATCTGAAAGCCTCGGGCCTCACGTACACCATCGTCCGCCCGGGCGGCTTACGTTCTGGCGTGCCCACCGGCACCGCCGAACTGACCGAGAACAAGATGGCGGGCAGTGAAATCTACCGCGAGGACTTAGGGCAGATCACTGCGGCCACCATCGACGACGCCAAGACGTTCAACAAAACCTATTCAGCCATCGACAAGACAATGATGGCCGAGCGCCCCTTAACGCCCAGCGAGGCGTTGCGCGCGGCTCCACCGAAACCTTAAGCGCTAAACCTAAACCGCCGAGCAGCAGAACTTGCACTTGGTCGCCTGGACCGGGATCGCAGACACACAGTGCGGGCAATTCTTCTCGGTGGCCGCGGCGGCGGCCTTGGGCGCTTCCGTCATGGTGCGCAGGCGGTTCATCTGCTTCACCACCAGGAACACGGCAAACGCCACGATGGTGAAATCGATGACCGTGTTGATGAACATGCCGTAGGCGACCACGGGTGCACCCGCCGCGCGCGCCGCCGCCACGCTGGGGAAACTGCCTTCACTCAGCGTGAAAAACAGGTTCGAGAAATCGACCTTGCCCAACAGCACGCCGATGGGCGGCATCAGCACGTCGTTGACGAGTGAGGTGGTGATCTTGCCGAAGGCGGCCCCGATGATCACGCCCACGGCCAGGTCGACAACGTTGCCGCGCATGGCAAATTCGCGAAATTCTTTCAGCATATTCAACTCCTTACCCAGGGAACCCCGCAGCTAGCGTAGCGCAACTCAGCGCCTTCGCAAGCGTCACGCGGTTGTCATTGCCGATACCTTCCGGGCTTTGCTGCGCTGCGCTAGGCTCTGCGCCCATTCAGCAATGGAGGCGCTTATGACGGCTCAAGCCTTGCCGCGTCATCAATTCCTGAAACTGGCCGGAGCGGCGGCCACGTTGCCCTTGTGGGCCAGCAGCTTCGCCCATGCGGCCAAGGGCCCGGTCA
>JAEUKM010000018.1 GCA_016793085.1 Rhodospirillaceae bacterium | reverse complement strand
GTTTGCTCTTCAGCCACTCGCAGCTATCGCTGACGGAGCCGCTGGACGAATCCTCGCCCGCTTCCATCAGGGCGTGGGTCGCAAGACCTGTATCCCAGATCGGCGAGACACACGGTTGGCAGAAGGTTTTGCCCTCGCCCTTGGTCAACAGCTTCTTGATGGATGTCTTGGCGATGACCAGATCGGGATGATCCTTCGGAAAACCCAATGTCTCCATGGCCATGACCGAGTTCGCCATGGCCGGAAAGATCGCCCCCAAACCGTCTTCGCCATTCAGACGCTCGCGGAAGAATTCAACCGCCTTATCGATGGCGCGTTGACGCAGCTTCTTCGGCGCATGCGGTTCGATGGCGCGCAACACCACATCCAGCCCCAGAAAGAACGTCCCGATGATGTGGCCGGTGGGATTGCGGTGCCACTTCTTCACCCGTTCCGGGGGCTCGCGGAAAAGCTCCTGCACGCGCACGCGGCGAGGATTCTTCGCCAAGGGCTTGAGCGCCGCCAAGATTGTCAACGGCACCACCACCGTTCGCGACCAATAGGACATGCGGTACATGGTGATGGGGAACCAACGCGGCGCCAGCATCAGTTCAACCGGCACCACAGGCACGGCACGCCACGGCACTTCGCCGAACAGGGCCAGGGCGCAGCGCGTGAATACGTTGGCGCGTTCCGCACCGCCCAGCGACAGCACCGCCTCGCGCGCACGCACCATATGCGGCGCATTGATATCGTCGCCCACGATCTTCAGAGCGTAATACGCTTTGATGGTGGCGCTGATGTCGATGTCGCCGCCATGGAACAGCGGCCAGCCGCCGTGGTCACCCTGAATGGAACGCAGATAGTCGGCCAGCTCCGCTTCCACATCGTCCTCGATCTCGTCGAGGAAGTGGTTGAGCATGATGTATTCGGCCGGGATGGTGGCATCGGCCTCCAGGTCATAGACCCAATGGCCGTCCGCATTCTGCTTCTTCTTAAGCGCAGCCGACGCCTCGCCGATCACCTGATCGAGGATCGCCGCCGAAGGTTCGGCCACCTGGAATTGAGACGTGGTCGCGTTCATGTCGTCCCGTTGTGTCCCCTATGAAGCCGCGGCACTCAATCGCTTGGATGCGACATTGGCTGCCGCGAAACCGGAGCGGATGGCGGCTTCGATGGTTGCGGGCAATCCCGTAGCGGTCCAATCGCCCGCAAGCAAGAGGTTATCATAAGCCGTCGTCACCTGTGGCCGCAGGGCCACGGCGGCGGGGGTCTGGGCGGGCGTGGCCCGCCGCTCCTTTACCACGCGTGCGGTCGGGGCCGGGAGCGTGCCAAGCCCCAGGGCCATAACCACTTCCGGCCAGCATTTCGCGGCAATGTCCTCGGCGGGCATATCTTCCACCGGCCCCGCGGCGCTGATGGTCACGGACGCCGTTTCCCCCCGCAGGAAGACCCATTGGCTTAACCCGCCGACCACGCCGATGATCTGCGCCTCACCGGTGTGCAGCGTCGGCATACGGTAATGCACGTTCACGATGGCCTCGCCCGCAGGCGGCACCTTCAAGCCGGAAACCAATGTCTCGGCGACCCATGCCGGTACCGCCAGGACCACGAGGTCATCGCGTTGCAGCTCTGTTTGCCCGTCATCCACCGCCAGCGCACGGACCGCGCTTCCGGAGAATTCAAATCCTCGCACCCGCGTACTTAACCGCAGCTGTACCCCAGCCTTCTCCAGCATCGCGATCGCAGGGTCCACCAACGCATCCGCAAGACTGGTACGCGCAATGAGCGGACGGCAGGCATCGGCCCCCTTGGCCACCGTCTCCAGCAGCACAGCGCGCATCAGATCAGCCGAACCTTCGGCGGGTGTTGCATTCAACACCGCGAGGGTTAAAGGCTCCCAGAAGCGTCTGTAAAGCACGTCGCCCGGCTTAACACAGTCATCGACCGTCGCGGTGGAGGACGCGCGCAA
>JAEUKM010000389.1 GCA_016793085.1 Rhodospirillaceae bacterium | reverse complement strand
GCCCCGGACATACCCCATGACGACACTGAGAAACCGTTGGCCTTTGCTGAGCTGCGCTGCCGTGCTGGCGGCTGGTCTGTTGACTACCGAACTTGCCGCGCAAGACCGCGTGACGGCATTCGCCGCACCTGCCGTGCGCCGCACGACGCTGGTGGTTGAGGATCTCGCCAAGTCCATCGATTTCTATTCGCGCCTGGGCCTGACCAAGTTCTACGACAAATCGACCGATGCGACCTCCGAGGGCGGGGTAATCGGCGCCGACGCGCTGCCCCTGACGGAAGATCCCAAGGAAGGCCGGATCGTTATTATGAAGGGCAACGACGAGCGCATCGGCATGATCGGGCTTTTGGGTTACGACAAGCCACGGCTGGCCAGCGCGCGCTCGAATTTAATGGGCATCGGCACGGGTGATATCGTGATCATGATGGAGGTGTCGGACCTGCAGTCGGTCTACAGCCGCCTGCAGCAGATCGACGTGCGCTTCCACCGCACGCCGGCGAAGTACACCGTCAGCAACCCGGACGGCACCGTCAGCTCAGGGACGCGCATGTTCGTCTACGATCCCGACGGGCGTTTGGTGGAAGTGACGCAACCGGATCGCCGTTAATAGAGTTTCACTCGCCGCCGACGGCTCCTTCGCGGCGCGGGTCGGCCCCGCCCAAGAGTCCATCCTTCGTCACCCTGATGGCATGAATGCCCGACGGGAATTCGCCGATGCGGATTTGGTGGCCCATGGCCGTCAGCGCATCCTTGATCGGTGCAAGCTCCGGTTCGATCAGGGCGCCCTGGCCGCCAACGATGACATGCGGCACCGACACCGCTTCCTGCGGCGTGAGATTCCAGTCGATCATGGCGATGAGGGTTTGTACGACGAAGCCGACGATAGCGGGCCCGCCCGGCGAACCCACCACGATTTCCACCTTGCCGTCCTTGTTAAACACAATGGTGGGCGACATGGAGCTGCGGGGGCGCTTGTTCGGCCCGACCGCGTTGGCGACCGTCTTGCCATCAGCGATGTCGGAATAGGAAAAATCCGTCAGCGTGTTGTTGAGCAGGAAGCCGCCCGCCATGACACGAGAGCCGAAGCCCGCCTCGACGGATGTGGTCATGGAGACGGCATTGCCTTCACTGTCCACGATCGAGAGGTGACTGGTGGAGACTTGTTCGGGGCTGCCGGCGGCTTTCCAATAGCGCGCATAGCGGTTGGTCAGCAGGCCCGCATCGGCTTTCTCGATGCGCTTGTCGAGGCTTAAGCGTTCGCCGCGCGTGCGCAGGTAATCCTTTGAAATGAGTTCGGCCGTGGGGATGGGCAGGACATCGGGGTCGGCGATGTAAACCGCGCGATCGGCGAACACCAGACGCGCAGCGTCGATGATCAGGTGATGCGCCGCCGCGGACTTTAGACCTAAGCCTGCCAGATCGAACCGCTCGAGCAGACCCAAGGTCTGCATGACGCCGATGCCGCCCGAGGTGGGCGGGCCCATGCCGCAGACGTTGTGATCGCGGTAGGTCATGCAGATGGGCGCGCGCTCGACGGCTTTGTAGTTTTTCAGATCTTTCAACGTAATGTCGCCAGGCTGCGGGGCCGATGTGGCCGCCTTGACGATCTCAGCCGCAAGCGGCCCAGTGTAAAATGCATCCGCACCCTTGGCCGCGAGCTTTTTCAGCGTTTTGGCAAAGGCCGGGTTTTTGATGACGGTGCCGACCGTCTTAGCCGTACCGTCGGCGTTATAATAAAGCGTTGAGCCCGGCGGCATGGTTTTCAGGAATGCCTCGTCGGCCAGAAGACCGTAGAGGCGCGGCGAGACCGCAAACCCGTCTTCGGCAATTTTAATGGCCGGATCGAACAGCTTGGCCCAGGGAAGCTTGCCGTGCTTGCGGTGAGCCATGTCCAGCACACGCACGGTGCCGGGAACCCCAATCGAATGCCCGCCCACCACCGCTTCATTGCGCGACATGGCTTTGCCGTCGGGCTTCAGGAAGCGCCGTTCGGTGGCTGCCGCCGGGGCCGTTTCGCGACCGTCGTAGGTGGTAAGGGTTTTGGTCTTGGCATCCCAGTAGACAATGAACGAACCGCCGCCGATGCCCGATGACTGCGGTTCCACTTGGTTCAAGGCCAACTGCACCGCCACAGCGGCGTCAATGGCCCCGCCTCCGGCCTTCAGAATCTTCAGGCCCGCGTCAACCGCGATGGGGTTAGCGGCCACAACCATGTAGGACTTGGCAAGCTTGCCCTGCTTTTCCGTGCGGCCGGTGGCAATTTCCGGGGCCGTGAAGTCCTGCGCCACAGCCGCCGTGGCGAAGCCGGAGGCCAGAAAACCGAAAAGCAGACGTTTCATCATCAACACCTAAGACTGAGCATGTCACAGCAGAATAAGTGTTTCGCCCCGGTCATCAAGCGGACTCATTGAAAACGAAAATGGGGAAAGACGAAAAATGAGCCGAACGCCTGGATGCCGTGTAGGCGTGAAGCTGCCTATGTGCTTGATGCCGATGGACTTGCGCGCGTCTGTAAGGGCAAACTGGCCGTCGACGAAATGCTTGAGGGAGACCCGGTGTGGTGCAAAGCCAGCCCCGCGACGCCAATCATTCAATCCTGAAGACCTGGCAGCGTAAAGCCTGATGCGCTTCCGCAATCACGCGTTTGCCCTGATGCTGGGCCTGCTGCCTGCCATGGTGGCAACGGCCGGCCGCGCTCAAAACGAGGATGAAATCGTGCTGGGGGCCACCTGCGCAGTCACCGGCCAACTGGCCGCCACGGGGCTGACGGTATTCCATGCCCTGGAAATGGCCGTGGAGGACGTAAACGCTGCCGGCGGCGTCAACGGCAAGAAATTGCGGCTGGTGAACGAGGATGCGGGCTCGTCCAATTCCTCGGCGGTAACCGCCTACATCAAGCTGGTGCAACAGCACAAAATTCCCTTCGCATTCATTTCCAGTTACTCGCCCCAGATCATCGCGCAGTCGACAGAGATCGCGCGCGTGGGCATCGGGGCCATGCACGCCGGCGGGGCTACCGATATCGAGGCCCTGAACAACTCTTACCTGTTTCGCATCAAGCCGCCCGACCAGGTGAACACCAAAGCCGTCGCCAGCGTGGCGCTGGACGATTTGAAAAAGAAGAAGCCCGGCCTGATCTACGTGCAGAACGACTACGGCCAGGGCTTCGCGCGCGGCCTGGAGGAGATTTTCGCGGCGCGCGGTATTGCGATGATTAAAGAATCATATGGCCCCGGCGACAACGACATGTCGGCGCAATTGCAAAGCTTGGTCAACCAGGGGGCCGATGTGCTGCTGACGGCGGGCTTCAACCGCGATTCGGCGCTGGTGTTGCGCGCGCGCAAGGCCCTGGGCATTACCTTGCCCGTGGTGGGCCAGCAGGCGCTTGGCGTATCGGCCACCACGGACTTGCTGGAAGCCGACGAACTGACGGGCATTTATGCCCTGGTGGACGCGGTGCTGGACGAGCGCAAAGCCTACGACAAGACCGATTTCCTGCGCCGCTATGAGGAACGCTACAAACTCAAGCCCGATCCGTCCTTCATTACCAACTACTACGACGGCGTGTGGATGGTGGCCGACGCCATCAAACAGGTGGGCGAAGACCCCAAGAAAGTGCGCGATTTCATCGCCGGCCTGAAGGACTACAACGCCCTGACCCGCGCCTACACCACCGACGCCAAGGGCAATATGACCAACGACGTGGTGATTGTGCGCTACGCCGAGAACAAGGTGCAGATTCCGGTGCGTATGTTCAGCGCGCTGTCCGGCGCGGCGGCCCCCGGCCCCGATCAATCTGCAAGCGACGACACAACGCCCGCCGCACCGACGGCGGCACCTTCAGCCATCAAGGCTGCGATGCAGACGATGTTCAACGGCATCGCCATCGGCTGCATTTATGCGCTGCTGGCCTTGGGCTTCGTGCTGGTCTACGAGGCCACGGGTGTGGTGAACTTCGCCAACGGGCAGTTCGTGGTCATCGGCGCGTTCCTTGGCATTTCGGGTATTGCGGCGCTGGGCGCCACCGTGCCCGGCACCATGCTGGCGCTCGCGGCCATGATCGGCCTGGGCATTCTGTTTTTCTTTGTCGTCTACCGCCCGCTGCAAACCAGCCCCGTCGTGACGGTGATCGTGGGCACGATTGCGGTTGGGATTATTGTGCAGAACATCGGCCTGCTCATCTGGGGGCCGTTACCGCAGCGCCTGCCCTCGCCGTTCGGGGTCACGCCCATATCCGTGAGCGGCATTGTCGTTTCCGCGCACATTGTGGCGGTAATCGCCATCACCGCGCTTGTGGTCGCGGGTCTGTACCTTCTGCTGTATCGAACGGTCATCGGGGCGCGCATGCGCGCTGTGGCGCAGGACGCCGAAGCGGCGAAGCTGATGGGCATCAACGTCGCCGGAATTTATGCCCTCACCTGGGCGCTGGCCGGTGGGCTTGCGGGTCTTGGCGGCTTGCTCATGGGCCCGGTGTGGTTCGTGGACGCCAGCATGGGCGACGCCCTGGCCTTGAAAAGTTTCGCCGCCACCATTATCGGCGGCTTCGGCAGCGTGCCGGGCGCGGTGCTGGGCGGGCTGATCGTGGGCCTGGCTGAATCCTTGGGTGCTGCCTACATCTCCTCTACCTATAAAGACGCGCTGGTCTTTCTGCTGATGGTGGGTTTCCTGATCGCGCGGCCTCAAGGGCTGTTCGGCGAAGCGCGCGGAGACCGCGGATGAGTGCCGACAAACGCCAACTGATCTGGCTTGCCCTTGCGGCGGCCCTTCTGGCTGTCGCGGGCCTGACGCTGGAAGGCTACAGCCTGCGCCTGCTGAACCTTGCCTTACTGAACGTCATCACCGTCATCGGCCTGAATTTTGCGTACGGCTATTGCGGGATCATTCACCTGGGCCAGGCGGCCTTCGTCGGCATCGGCGCTTACGTGACGGCGCTGACCACCGTGAAACTGAGCTGGCCCCTGTGGGCCAGCGTGCCCACCGCCCTGATTGCATCGGCTGTGTTCGCGCTGATCGTCAGTGTGCCGCTGATCCGGCTGAAGGGCCATTACCTGGCGCTGGCCACCGTGGGCGTGAACGTGATCCTGGAACTGGTGGCGAAAAACTGGATTGAGGTCACCAATGGTTATAATGGCGTTCCGGGAATTCCGCGCCTGACCGATGCATGGCCCGCCGTGCCGACGGAAAAAGCATTTCTGCCGATAGTGGGCGCCATGGCGCTAGTGGTGATCTGGCTGGCCTTGCGCCTGCGCCACTCGCACCTCGGCCGCGCCATGATTGCCGTGCGTGACGATGAAACCGCCGCTGTGACCGTGGGCATCGACGTCGGCCGTATCAAGGTGCTGGCCTTCACGCTCTCGGGCGTCGTCGGCGCACTCAGCGGGGTTCTGTTCGCGCACTATACGGGCTTCATCTCGCCCACGGATTTCGCCGTGGCGCAGTCCATCCTGTTCCTGATGATGCTGGTGGTAGGCGGCGAAGCATCGGTGCTGGGCGCGATCCTGGGGGCGGTCGCGCTGACGTTCCTGCCCGAACTGATGCGCGACCTCGCGGCCGCATATGTGAGTGCCGGCGGCGGTGAGAAGGACGTGATCGCGCGCATGCTGAAGGATGGCTACCTTGTCGTCTACGGCCTGATCACCCTGGCCGTGCTGATGGCGCTGCCCAAAGGCCTGGCGGGCCTCATCACCAAGCTGCGCGGAGCGCGATCATGAGCATCGTGCTGGAAACAAAGAATCTCACCAAAACCTTCGGCGGCCTCATGGCCGTAAGCGATGTGTCGCTGGCCGTGCGTGCGGGTGAGGCTTTCGCCGTCATCGGGCCCAATGGCGCAGGCAAAAGCACGTTCCTGAATCTGCTGTCGGGCCTCGCCGCCCCCACGCACGGCGATGTGTATTTGAACGGTGTACGTGTCACCGGCACACCCGCCCACACGTTGCGGCGCGCAGGACTGTCGCGCACGTTTCAGAACGGGCGGCTGTTCGCGCGCCTGACGGTTCTGGAAAACGTGATGGCGGGCGCGTGCCCCGGCGAGAAGCAGGATTTGCTGGGCGTACTAGGCGCACGCGGATCGTACAACCGCTGGCAGGCGGCACTTGAAGCCCGCGCCGGCGATGCCTTGAAGCGCCTGAACCTGTGGGACATGCGCGACAAGTACGTGGGCGAACTGCCCTTTGGCGTTCAGCGCAACGTGGAGATCGCCCGCGCATTGGCGGCGGAGGCCAAAGTGGTGCTGCTGGACGAACCCGCCGCCGGATTGAACCTGGGCGAGCGCGTGGCCTTGGTGAACACGCTCAATGACATGAAGGCGCAAGGCTTGGCCGTGGTGCTGATCGAGCACGACATGGGCCTGGTGATGTCGTGGTCCGACCGGGTCGCGGTGCTGAATTTCGGCGAAAAGATCGCCGAAGGCACGCCTACCGATATACGCACAAACCCCAAGGTGATCGAGGCGTACCTGGGCAGCGAGGACGCCCATGCTTAAGGTCGATAGTCTTTCGGTGCGCTACGGCGCGGTGCAGGCGCTGGATAATGTAAGTTTACACGTGGCCGCCGGTGAAACGGTGGCGCTGTTAGGCGCGAACGGTGCGGGCAAGACCACGCTGCTGCGCACGCTGTCGGGGCTGGTGAAGCCCGCCAGCGGCGCGATGATACTGGGCGATGCGGTGCTGACCGTAGGCGCTGAAGCGCGCGTAAGGCTGGGCTTGGTGCATGTGCCCGAGCGGCGGCGCATTTTCGGCGGGCTGACGGTGGAAGAGAACTTAAAGGTCGCCGCCAGCGCCTGGGCCGGTGCGGCGGCGGATCTGTCGGGCGACCTCGATAAAATCTACGCCTTCCTGCCGCGCCTGAAGGAACGCCGCGCGCAACTGGGCTGGTCCATGTCGGGCGGCGAGCAACAGATGCTGGCCATCGGCCGCGCGCTGATGGCCCGGCCCAAAGTCCTCCTGCTGGATGAGCCCAGCCTGGGCCTTGCGCCGCGCATCGCGCAGGATGTATTCGACCGCGTGGCCGAGATCGCGCGCCAGGGTGTCACGGTGCTGGTGGTGGAACAGAACACGGCCCTGGCGCTGAAGGTCGCCAGCCGCGGCTATGTGCTGGAAACCGGGCGCATCGTCACGGACGGGGCGAGTACCGCCCTGCTGAACGACCCCAAAGTGCGCGAAGCCTACCTGGGCCGCGCTTAAGGCTTAAAAGAGCGACATGCCGCCCATCTCATCCATCTCTGCCAAGCTGCTGGCCGCCTTGCGGGAGATCGTGGGCACGGACCGCGTCATTACCGATGCGCCCCAATTGGCCTATTACGCGACGGACATATCCGGCGAGAGCGATGTACGGCCCAGTGTTGTGGTCAGGCCCAATACAGTCGATCATCTGGCGCGGGCCGTGGGCCTCTTGACCCGCGCCGGTGTCGCGGTCATTCCGCGCGGCGGCGGTTATTCCTCCACCGGCGGCTATCGGCCGCTGTCGGCCAAAAGCGCGATCATCGACACGGGCGACCTGAACCAGATCGTCGAGATCAACGAAACCGAC
>JAEUKM010000371.1 GCA_016793085.1 Rhodospirillaceae bacterium | reverse complement strand
GGATCTCTTCACCCGCTACGCCATCCCCGAGCGCCTCCATGCCCAAGGGGTCCGCCGTTACGGCTTCCACGGCCTCTCTTATGCCTGGCTGGCGGGCGTGCTGAAGCGCGAGCACCCGCACCTTCATGCCGGCCGCGTTGTGGCCGCGCATCTCGGCAACGGCGCCAGCTTGTGTGCCTTACACCAGGGGCGCAGCATCGACACGACCATGGGCATGACCGCGCTCGACGGCCTGCCCATGGGCACGCGGGTCGGCGCAATCGATGCCGGGGCGATTATCTACATGCTGCGCGACCTGGGGCTTGGTCTCGATGAACTTGAGAACGCGCTTTATAATGAGTCGGGCTTAAAGGGCCTGTCGGGCCTGACCAACGATGTGGAAGTTCTCTTGAACAGCCCTGACCCGCGCGCGGCTTTCGCGCTCGATTACTTCGCCCTCAAGGTCGCGCAGTATGCCGCAGCCATGGCAGCCAGCCTGGGCGGCATCGACGCGCTGGTCTTTACCGGCGGGATCGGCGAACACGCTGTGCCGGTGCGCAAGGCCGTCATCAAGCGGTTGCGCTTTCTGGGCGATTTTGAAACCCTGGTGATCCCCGCCAACGAGGAACGCCAGATGGCCGAGGAGGCCAAGGCGCTTCTGCGGCTGGCTTAAGGACACTGATAACCATGCCCTGGACCGATCACGCGCTGCTGTTCTCGCCTGTCCATCGCGATCTCATTGCGCCTTCGCCTATCGGCCTGATCGACTGCGGCGCGCGCGGCGACATCCCCGAGCCGTGGGCGAGTTACGCGCGCCAGCATCCCGGCGCGGTGAAAGTGCTGGGCTTCGAGGCCGAGGCCGCCGAGGCCGCGCGTTTGAACGCACAGCACGCCGGACAGCGCCATTACATGGCGGCGGCGGCCTGGAACACGGTGGGCACGCACGCCCTTTACGTCACCGATCCACCCCAGGCCTCCAGCCTGTTTCCACCGAACGAAAACTTAAGCGAGCTTTTCACGCGTACAGGCACGCAAATGAAAAGCCTGCCCGCGGGCCGCACGGTACAGCGCGTTGTGGACGTGCCCACCACCACCATCGACGCGGCCCTGGTGACGCACCCCATGGACGCCGACGTGCTGAAGATCGACACTCAAGGGGCCGAGTACGAAATTCTGGAAGGCGCGCGCGACACGCTGACGAATGCGCTGTTCGCGGTCATCGCCGAAACCTGGACAGTGGAGGCCTATACCGGCATCAAACCCGCGTGGGATGTCATGCGGCTCATGGCCGACAACGGCTATGCGGTGATGCGCCAGGAGACGGCGGGCCTGGCGCGCTGGCACTTCCCCGACGCCTCCACCCTCGCCTTCGTACAGCACGAGCAGATGATCAGTCTGGAATTGCTGTTCTTCCGCGATGCCAGAATATTTGTGCGCCAGGCCGCGCACGCCGCCAAGGCCTACACGGCTGTGGGCATCGCCGATGCCATGGGCTTTCCCGATTACGGGGTCGCGGTTTTGCGCGAAATCCTGATGCGCTGGCCGGGCGAGATGGAGAATGTAAAGCGCTGCTACGGCGAGATCGCCAAACGCCGCGCCAACGGCGGCGATCACTTGTCCGCGCTGTATCCACCGCTGCGTATGTAACCATGACCGAGCTTAGACGGCGTGTTCACGGCCCGTCAGCACTGCGGATATGACGATTTATATCGTTATGCTTCGCCTATAATAACGCCACACGAAAAACGCCTATGTCACCATGCGTCTTCGCTGCAGAATGCGAAGCGCTGACTAGGTAGGGGGCGATCTCATGCGGAAATCTATTGTGCTGATCTGCGCTGTGCTGTGGAGCGCGCTGGCGTTCAGCCAGGCCGTGCAAGCGCGTGAGCCCGCCGTGCGGCGTTCGACGTTGCTGGTCAGCAATATTGAAAAGTCGATCCAGTTTTACGGCGCCCTGGGCTTTTCGGTGACCTACGACAAAGGCGGCGCGCGCGACCCGGAACGTCCGATGACGCTGCCGTTGAACGTGAAGCCCAGCGCCTCGCGGCTTGTCATCATGAAAGGCCGCGACCCCTGGATCGCCATGATCGGCCTGCTCGCCTACGACAAACCCAAACCTGCGAACAACCGCATCAGCGAGGACAAGATCGGCGCGGGCGATATCATCCTGATGATTGAAGTCAGCGATGTCGCCGACGTGCACAAGCGCCTGCTCGCCGTGGGCGCGCACATATTGCAGCCGCCCCAGCCCTTTGAGGCCACGCTGGGCGACGGCACGCCGATCAAAGGGCTGAACTGCTTTGCGGTCGATCCCGATGGACATGTCGTGGAACTGAGCCAGCCGACCGAAGGAGGCCGTTAGGATGGTTCTGGCCCGGCGCACCGCTTTGGGCGGGGCCGCGCTGCTGGCCGCGGCAGCGACAGGGGCATTGGCGCAGCCCACGCCTGAGGTTGTGATCGAGCGGCGATTTGCCCGTTGCCGATACGGTCAACTTCATCTGTATGCGGGTCAACCGAAGGTCAGCCCTCGGGTCAAACGCACGCCCGTGCTTTGCCTGCATCAAACGCCCGCCAGCGGCCGGACTTTTCTGAATCTGATCGGCGAATTGGCCGCCGACCGGCTGGTGATGGCCGCCGACACGCCCGGCTACGGCGATTCCGCCCGTCCGCCCTACCCCGCGACGATCAGCGCCTATGCCGACGCCATGGCTGATGCGATGGGCGATCTGGGCTACGGCAGAGCCGGCAAGCAGATCGACGTGCTGGCGTACCATACCGGATGCCTGATCGGCGCCGACCTGGCCGTACGTTATCCACGTCTGGTGCGGCGTCTGGTGTTGACCGCCATTCCCTACTACCCCGATCCGGAAAAACGCAAACAGTCGCTTGAACGCATCGAGCGGTGGTCATTCAGCGACGACCCCAAGCCCGTGCTCGATCTGTGGCAGAGCACTGTGCAAAAACGCGCCGCAGGCGTAAGCCTGGAGCAGAGCGTCGATCAGTTTATGGAACGCCTACGCCCCGGCGATAAGGAATGGTGGGGCTATGAAGCCGTGTTCAACTATGATCCGGCCGTCGTGTTGCCGAAGATCACGCAAAAAACACTGATATTGAACCCGCACGGCGCGCTGCTGAACCAAACCTTGGCGGCCGCGGGCGCCATGCCGGGCGCCACATTGATCGACCTGCCCGAACTCAGTCACGCGGTTTTTCAGCTCGGTCCAAAAGTGATCGCGGCGCATAGCAGAACCTTTCTGGATGCATAACTTTTTTATGGACTCAGAAGGAGCGCCATCTCCTTCGTCAACGGCGGCGCGCCCTTAGCGGCGCCGTATCCCAAGCTGCATACTTAAGCTGCCTTCTTGCGGGTCGGCATCAGCGGCATCCACGACATCATGCGCCGCCCCACCTCCAGACACAGACGGATGAGCGCCACCTGCGCCTCACGGATTACCGGCTCTTTCGTCAAGTCCTCGAGCCCCTTGATCAGGCACGCGGCAAACAGCCGGAAGTCCTCGTCGTCCAACCCCAAGCCCTGATGGGCCCGCCCCAGCCTGACAAAATGCTTATCCAGCAGATCAAGGTCCGGGAGCACTTCGATCAGCATCTTAATCGATTGCGCCAGCTTCCTGTTCTGCTGGCTCATCTGATGGGGAAAAATGTCGCGCAGGTCAGGGCGCGCGATGAAGAGATACTTGTAGAACTTCTTGGTCAACACCGGGCCAAGTTTCCGGTAAAAAATCAGTTCAAAGTATTTCTGAATCAGAACCACTTCGAGTGGTGAAAGCTTCACCGGTCCTTGTTTCACCAGCATTGATCTCCATCCCCCAATGGCGCTGTTTAGGGCGCGGCGCACCCAGCGCCGCACGCGTGCATCTCATGCCATATCCGCATGCAGCGTGGTAGGGCTTGAGTCTCTATTCCGCCGGCAGCGGGGTGGGTGCGTGCATGGCGTGGCGGCGTTCGGACGGCAGCGACATGGCCACCAGGGCCGTCACCACCAGGGCCGCCGACATGGCGATGTAAATGGCATCGAAACTGCCGGTCAGTTCCTTGGTCTTGGCGGTCAGGTAAATGCCCAGCCCCGAAAAGCTGAACGTGATGATGAACTTCATGCCGTAGGCGGTGGCCTGCCACTTGCCCGGCGTGTAGCGCGCGAGCAATCCGTTTTCGGCGGGAATCGCGCCGATATTGAACGTCACCATCAGCAAGGCCGCCGTGAACATCAGCGTCCCGGCATTGCCCGCCACCAGCAGCATCACGGGCGCCTGCAACAGCAGGAACAGCGCGTAGATCCATTTCAGCGGGTAGCGGTCGGCCATGTGGCCGGTGAGCACCTGGACCACGCCGCCGACGCCGTAGACGATCATGATAGCGGTACCCACAGCCGAGGTGCCCTGCCCGAACAAACCGCCTAAGCCCTCTTCGAACACCTTGGGCAGCGAGGTCTGGGCCACGTTGTAGCAAATGGCGCCCACGATCATGGTCAGGGTCAGGATAATGTACACCTTCACCGTGTCGCTCATGCCGAGCTGCGGTGCCTCCTGGTGGACGATCTTCACGTCTTGCAGCTTGCCCTGCCGCATCGCCCACAGGAACGCCACACCCGTGGCCATCACCACCAGGCCCGGCAGGATGAACACCATGCGCCAGCTTGAAACCTCAAGCACGGCCCCGGCCAGTACGCCCGCGATGGCCGGCGCCAGACCGCCGAACATGCCGTTGATGC
>JAEUKM010000346.1 GCA_016793085.1 Rhodospirillaceae bacterium | reverse complement strand
TATCCTTCGGGCACCATCGACGCTGCCCTTGTGAAAAGCGGCGGGCCCGGTTTCGAGAAAATGAAATGGGACGACGAGGACGGGCGCAAGGCCGTCACCGATTACATCACCGTCTCACAGGCCGGGGCCAAGTTCACCTGGCTGGCCCTGATGCCGCGCACGGGGCGTACACATCAATTACGCGCCCACTGCGCCATCATCAATACGCCCATCGTCGGCGACAACAAGTACGGCGCGCCGCGCATGAAGGACGAGGGCGAACTGGAGGGAATGGGCCGCGAGCTTTGCCTGCACGCGCGCTCGCTCACCGTGCCGCTTTCGGGCCGCAAGACCGTCACCATCAAGGCGCCCTTGCCCGATCATATGAAAAAGCTGTTCAAGGTCCTGGCTTTTGAAGAGCGCGAAGGCGACGGGATCGGGGCGTAAACAAAGTGTCCTACGGGCCTCGTCTCGCCGTGTTCGACCTGGACGGCACGCTGGTGGACAGCGTGGGCCACATCGCGCGCGCCGTGAACGAAACCGCAGATGCCTTGAAAATCAAGCGCCCCCACGCGGATGCCATCCCAAGAGTCATCGGATTGTCTTTGGACACGGCCATCGCCAGGCTGTTTCCTGAAGCCGACGCCAAAACCCATGCGGAAGCGGACCGTGTTTATCGCAAAATCTTCGCCGAATGGCGCGCCCAGCCCGGCCACGTCGAGCCCCTGTTCCCTGGCACGGCTGAGGCCATCGCGGCTCTCGAATCGGCTGGGTATTTGCTGGGCATCGCCACCGGGAAGGCCCGGCGCGGAGTCGACTTTCTCCTCGACCATCATGGCCTTAGCGGTCGTTTTATCACGATCCAAACGCCCGATATCGCTCCCGGCAAGCCCGACCCAGGGATGCTTATCCAAGCCATGAGCGAGACGGGCATCGGGCCCGAGAACGTGGTGATGATCGGCGATACCGTCTACGACATCGGCATGGCCGTAGCCGCCGGAACCCACGCCCTTGGGGTCAGTTGGGGCAATCATCCCGCCGCGGAATTAACCGATGCCGGGGCCCATAAGATCATTGATCGCATGGATGAAGTTTTGCACGCTGTGGACACGCTGACCGCGCGCAAATAGCCGTTTCCGGCCATGTCAGAGAGGTGGTGTCATGAAGGCGCTAAAAATAATCGCCGGCGTTGTCGCCGTTCTGGTGCTCGGCATCGTCGTCTTTCTCGCCACCTTCGATGTCAGCCAGTACAAGGGCCTGATCCAGGACCAGGCCAAGGCCGCGACCGGCCGCGAGGTGAAAATCGGCGACATCAAACTCGCCATTTCGCTGTCGCCCGCCATCGTCGTCAGCGACGTTTCGGTGGCCAATGCAAGCTGGGGCAGCAAGCCCGAGATGCTGACGGCCAAGCGCATCGAGGCGGGCACGCAACTTATTCCGCTGCTCTCGGGCGACATCAAAATCTCCGACGTGAAGCTGGTCGACGCGGTGGCGCTGCTGGAAGTGAGCAAGGACGGCAAGCCCAACTGGGAATTCGACGTGCCGCCTTCGTCGAGTTCGGGCCCGCCGCTGTCGGTGAGCGGCCTGAAGGTGGAGGGGCTTAACCTCACGTATAAAGACGCGAAGCAAGGCCAGGAGGCGGTGGTGGCCCTGGGCCCCACGGTCATCAAGCTGCGCGGCGATGTCTCGGCGCTGGAACTGACGCACCTGGACTTCGACGGCGTGAAGGTCGACTACAAGGACAAGACCCAAAGCGCGGTGGTGAAAGTCGGCGAAACGTCGCTGGACGCCAAAGGCCCCATCGCCGGGCTCGGCATCACGCAACTCAGCGTCGATGGGCTGAAAGTGGAGCACAAGGGCGAGGGCGGCCCGATGGATGTGACCCTGAACGCTTTCAAGTTTGCGGGCGACGGGGCGGTAAACATCGAGGGCACGCTGTCGGGCCAGCCTATCAAGGCGGTCGGCACACTGGCGCCCATCGGCGAACTGGTGGCGATGAAAAAGCCCATTCCGGCCAAGCTGACCATCGAGGCCTTAGGACTGAAGATCGACGCCGACGTGGTGGCCGATCTGTCCAAGAAAACGCCATCACTTTCGGGTGCCGTCACCATCCCCGCGCTCGATCTGGCGCAAGGTGCGGCAGACGCCGCGCCTGCGAAGCCTGCGGCCAAGCCTGCACCCGGTGCCAAAGTGTTCCCGGCCGATCCGCTGCCGTGGGATTTACTCGGCACCGCCGATGCCGACCTGAAACTCACCATCGGCAAGCTCGTGCTGCCCAACGGTCTTGCGCTCGACGACGTCGTGGTGCCGGTAAAGCTGAAAGCGGGCAAACTCGATGCCAATGGGATTGCCGCCAACCTGATCGGCGGGCGGGTGACCGCCGATCTGGGCCTCGCACAGTCCGACAAGCGCTTCAGCCTGAAGATGACCGCCGATGGCTTTACCGCCGAGAACCTGGCCAAGCAGTTCAAGGTGACGGACCTTGTCGCGCAAGGCCCCGTGGACGTGGCGGTGGACGTGCGCGGATCGGGCGATAGCGTGCGTGCTCTCATGGCGGGTTTAAATGGTTCCGTCATCGGCGGCATGGGCGAAAGCCGTATCCGTAACGATGCGCTGAACATCATCGGCGCGGATGTGATCATGCAGATCATCAGCGCCATCAACCCTATGGGCAATAAAGATCCCTATACGGTCGCGCGCTGTGCGGTCATCAACTTCCAGATCGCGAACGGCATCGCCAACACCGACAAAGGTCTGGCGCTGGTCACCGACAAGATGGACGTGGTCTCCACCGGCACCATCAACCTCGCCACCGAGCAGGTGGACTTGGCGATGAAGCCGCGCGCCACCACGGGCTTGAGCGTGGGCCTGGGCGAACTGACCCAATCCTTCCGTGTCGCGGGGCCGCTCTCGGGGCCAGGCGTGAAGATCGATTCAAAGGGCGCGGTGAAGGCCTTGGGCGGCATCGGGGCGGCCATCGCCACGGGCGGGCTGTCGGTGCTGGCCAAGGGGGCCAAGGACAAGGTGGAGGCCGCTTCGGGCGATGTCTGCGCCGAGGCGCGGACCTGGCATAAGCAGAAATAAGCCGCGATTGAGCCGTTCATGAGCGAAAGCGCCGATCCCTCGAAACTCGCGGTGCGCGAAGCGCCGCGCCCCAAGACCAAGCGCGTCTATAAGACCGTGGGCGTGGTATCGGACGCCGACGGCTGGCACGTCACGCTGGACGGCAAGCGCCTGAAGACGCCGCTGCAAAAACCCCTGGCCGCGCCCAGTCAGACATTGGCCGAAGCCATTGCCGCCGAGTGGGACGCCCAGAAGGAACACGTGGAGCCCGAGCGCATGCCGGTGATGCGGCTGCTGTCCACCGCAGTTGACCGCGTGACGCCGGAACGCACAGGCATGATCGACGAACTCATCCGCTACGCCGACACGGATTTGCTGTGCTATCGCGCAGCACACCCGGCGGTTTTGAAGCAGCGCCAGGAGACGCTGTGGCAGCCGGTGCTGGATTGGGCCGCGGCCCGGCACGGCGCTCATTTTCTGGTGGTGGACGGCATTCTGCCCGCCGAGCAATCGCCCGAAACGGTGGCGGCCCTGAAGCGCGCCATTACAGCTTTAAGCGACCTGCACCTCACGGCTTTCCAGGCCAGTGCTGCCATTACATCGTCATTGGCTTTGTCGCTGGCCTTTGTGGAGGGGCGGCTGACGGCCCCTGAAGTCTTTGCCGCCGCTCATCTGGATGAGACGTATCAGATCGAAATGTGGGGCGAGGACGACCTGGCCGCCGAACGGCGTCAGCGCATCTCCGATGACCTGGCGGGCATCGGCCGTTTTCTGGAGTTGATAGCCTAACGCCCGCCGCGTGCGGGCGGACGGGCCATCGGTGGACGGGTGGCGCGCACCACGCCCGCGGGGCCGCTTTTGGCCCTGGACGCGCCGCTGCTGCCCTTGGGCAGGGCTTTCGCCTTGATGGGCTTCTTCGGCGCATTCGCGCCCGTGTTATCTGCCGACATCATGTTTGTTCCCCAACTCACCACGGCTGTTCAGGCCGTTTGATGCAGTGCAGCATAAAGTGTGCAAAGCAAAAATGCACGGGGGAATCTGGCCCTGACCACCCCGCAAGCGCCCCTTTATGGGGCAGGCTTTGGAACCTGGGGGGTGGAAAGGTTAATTGCCCGGCCCTGGGTCGGGCGCGGCGGGGGACTGGTGCTTCATGATGACGGGGATGAGGGCGAAGCTGAACACCAGGGTCAGCGGCATGATGCCGAACACCTTGAAGCTCACCCACGTATCGGTGCTGAAATTGCGCCAGACGATTTCATTGAGCACGGCCAGCACCACGAAAAAACCGATCCAGGCGCGCGTGAGGATCAGCCAGCCGCGGTCGGTCAGTTGAATGGCCGCCTCCATCACGATCTTGATGAACAGCCGGTTCATCATCAATCCGACCAATAAAATCGCGGCAAAGCACAGGTTGACGATGGTGGGCTTGATCTTGATGAACAGTTCGTCTTCCAGGTAGAGCGTCAGCCCCCCGAAGAACAGCACGAACACGCCGCCTACCAGCGGCATGACGGGAATGGTGCGCGTCAGCGTGTACGACACCGCCAGCGCCGTCACCGTCGCCACCATGAAGGCCATGGTGGCGGGGAACAGCCCGAAGCGCGAATTGCCGAAAAAGAAGATGAGAAGGGGCCCCATTTCCAGGGCCAGCTTCAGCCAGTGATTGATCGGTTTTGCTTGAGACATATCATTTTATACGTAAGGGCGGTGGAGCCGGTCAAAGAAAACCCGCACACGCTGAAATGGCGACTTTTCACGCTGTTTTCCAGACGTGCGTCCACTTTTTTTAGTGGCGAAAAAGCAGGGTGGGTGTGCTAACTCAAAGGGCGCCGGGGCCCGTTCTGGGGACCCGCAGACGGCGAACTTTGAACTTTCTCCATCTTTTTTCCACGGCCACCAAGACCGGGCACAGGTATGAGCGCGATTATCCAGAAACTTGAAGAGAAGCGCCGTTTGGCGCGTTTGGGCGGCGGGCAGAACCGTATCGACAGCCAGCACGCCAAGGGCAAACTGAGCGCCCGCGAGCGCATCGAACTTCTGTTCGATGAAGGCTCCTTCGAGGAATGGGACATGTTCGTCGAACACCGCGCCACCGATTTCGGCATGGCGGATCAGAAAGTCCCCGGCGACGGCGTGGTGACGGGCTACGGCCTCATCAACGGGCGGCCCATGTTCGTCTTCAGCCAGGACTTCACGGTGTTCGGCGGCTCGCTCTCGGAAAGCCACGCCAAAAAGATTCTCAAGATCATGGAAAAGGCCGTGCAGGTGGGGGCACCTGTCATTGGTCTCAACGATTCGGGTGGTGCCCGCATTCAGGAAGGCGTCAACTCGCTGGCCGGTTACGCCGACGTGTTCTTGCAGAACGTGCTGGCCTCGGGCGTCGTGCCGCAAATCAGTATGGTGATGGGCCCGTGCGCGGGCGGAGCGGTGTATTCGCCCGCCATCACCGACTTCATCTTCATGGTGAAGGACACCAGCTACATGTTCGTCACCGGCCCGGACGTGGTGAAGACCGTGACGCATGAAACCGTGACCCATGAGCAGTTGGGCGGGGCCATGACGCACGCCGCCAAGTCGGGCGTGTCGGACGGTGTGTTCGAAAACGACGTCGACGCGCTGTTGCAGTTGCGCCGCCTCATGAACTTCCTGCCGCTGAACAACAAAGAAAAGCCGCCTGTGGTGCCCTGCACCGATCCGCCGGACCGCAACGACTATTCGCTCGACACCCTGATCCCCGAGAACCCGAACAAGCCCTACGACATGAAGGAGCTGATCGGCAAAGTGGTCGACGAGGGCGACTTCTTCGAGGTGGGCGAGCACTTCGCCAAGAACATCATCTGCGGTTTCGGCCGCATGGAAGGCGCCACGGTCGGGATCGTCGCCAACCAGCCCATGGTGCTGGCGGGCTGCCTGGATATCGACAGCTCGCGTAAAGCAGCGCGCTTTGTCCGCTTCTGTGACTGCTTCAACATCCCGATCCTGACGTTCGTGGACGTGCCGGGCTTCATGCCGGGCACCGACCAGGAATACGGCGGCATCATCAAGCATGGCGCGAAGCTTTTGTACGCCTATGCCGAAGCCACGGTGCCGAAAATCACCGTCATTACAAGAAAGGCATATGGCGGGGCCTATGACGTGATGAGTTCCAAGCACGTACGCGGCGATGTGAACTTCGCCTGGCCCACGGCCGAAATCGCAGTCATGGGCGCCAAGGGTGCCGTGGAGATCATCTTCCGCCAGGACATCGGCGACAAAGCCAAGATCGCGGCGCGCACCAAGGAATACGAAGAGAACTTCGCCAATCCGTTCAAGGCCGCCAACTACGGCTTCATCGACGACGTGATCATGCCGCACGGTACGCGGCGGCGCATCTGCAAGTCGCTCAACATGCTGAAAACCAAGGACCTGAAAAATCCCTGGAAGAAGCATGGCAACATTCCGCTGTGAGTGCGGCATGCAATTTATTGATGTCGTGTTTCCCTCCCCCTTGTGGGGAGGGACAAAGGGTGGGGGGATGATGGCCAACGAACGTGCACGCGCACTTCGCAAGGCGATGACACCCGCCGAGCGCATGCTGTGGCAAAAGCTGCGTGAAATGAAAACACGCGGATTTCATTTCCGCAAACAAGCACCGATTGGGCGTTTCATCGCTGACTTCTGTTGCCATTCAGCGAAGCTGATTATCGAAGTCGACGGAGGCCAACATGCCAATGACGCGGATCGCGTGAACGATGCGCGCCGCACGGATTGGCTTGTGACGCAAGGTTACCGCGTACTGCGTTTTTGGAACAACGAAGTGCTGGGAAATATAGAGGGTGTCGTGGCGACAATCGCTGCCGAGTTCACCCCCACCCCAACCCCTCCCCACACGGGGGAGGGGCAAGTGAAGCATTGAGCGCTAGGACCGAAGATTATGTTCAAGAAAATTCTGATCGCCAACCGGGGTGAGATCGCAGCCCGCGTCATCAAGACCGCGCGCAAGATGGGCATCAAGACCGTTGCCGTGTATTCCGACGCCGACAAGGACGCGCTGCATGTGCAGATGGCCGACGAAGCGGTGCACATCGGCGAAGCGCCGACCGCGAAAAGCTATCTGCAAATCGACCGCATCGTGAAGGCCTGCAAGCAGACCAAGGCCGAGGCCGTGCATCCGGGTTACGGGTTCCTGTCGGAAAACCGCAAATTCCAGGAAGCGCTGGCAAAAGCGAAAATCACCTTCATCGGCCCCGACGCCCACGCCATCGAGGCCATGGGCGACAAGATCGAGTCCAAGAAGCTCGCTGTCAAAGCCGGCGTCAACGTGGTGCCGGGCTTCAACGGCGTCATCAAGGACGTTGATCACGCGCTCAAGATCGCCAAAGAAATCGGCTTTCCGGTGATGATCAAGGCCTCGGCGGGCGGCGGCGGCAAGGGCATGCGCATCGCGCGCAACGCCGACGAGGTGAAGGAAGGCTTCGAGCGCGCGACCTCGGAAGCCAAGTCGTCCTTCGGCGATGACCGCGTGTTCATCGAGCGCTACATCGAGCAGCCGCGTCACATCGAAATCCAGGTGCTGGCCGACCGCAAGGGCAACACCTTCTATCTGGGCGAGCGCGAATGTTCGATCCAGCGCCGCCACCAGAAAGTCATCGAGGAAGCGCCGAGCCCGTTCCTGGATGCCAAGACGCGCAAAGCCATGGGCGAGCAGGCCGTGGCCCTGGCAAAAGCGGTGAAGTATGTGTCAGCCGGGACGGTGGAGTTCATCGTCGATCAGAAGCGCAACTTCTATTTCCTGGAAATGAACACCCGCCTGCAAGTCGAGCACCCGGTGACCGAGATGGTGACCGGCCTCGACCTGGTGGAACTGATGATCCGCATTGCATATGGAGAGGCCATTCCCTTCAAGCAGAAGGACGTGCAGCTCACCGGCTGGGCGATGGAAAGCCGCGTCTACGCCGAGGACCCGTACCGCAACTTCCTGCCGTCCACCGGGCGCTTGGTGCGTTACATGCCGCCGCTCGAAGGCAACCACGTGCGCGTGGACACGGGCGTGTATGAAGGCGGCGAGATTTCCGTTTACTACGACCCGATGATCGCCAAGCTGATCACTTACGGAAAGACGCGCGGGCAGGCGATTGAGTACATGCGCGAAGCGCTGGACGCCTATTACATCCGCGGCGTCAGCCACAACATCCCGTTCCTTGCCTCGCTGATGGGCAAGAAAAAGTTCGAGGACGGCAAGCTGTCCACCAACTTCATCGCCGAGGAATACCCCGACGGCTTTTCGGCCAAGGATTTGCCCGCCAAAGACCCGACGTTGCTGGTGGCCATCGCGGCCCTGGTCCACAACGCTTATCAGGCGCGCGCCAACGCCATCTCGGGCCAGATTGCGGGCCACGCCCGCGATCTGCCGGAAAGCTGGTTTGTGGTGCAGGGCGAGGGCAAGAACCTCGTCTCACATCAGGCCACCTTGGTCACGCATCCGCAAGCCGGTGAAGACCCGAACCTCGGGCCCGCCAGCGGTGTGGCCACGGTTGGCAAAAAGACCGTCACCATCTCCAGCGCCTGGACCTATGGGCAGCCGTTGTTCACGGCCTTGGTGCGCGAAGGCAAAAGCGAAAGCGAAGTCACCGTGCAAGTGGACAGAAAAGGGGCCGGCTACCGCCTGTTCCACGCCGGCGCACAGATTGACGTGAAGGTGCTGACGGCGCGCGAAGCGGAACTGAACAAACTGATGCTGTTCAAGCCGCCGGCGGATATGTCGAAGTTCCTGCTTTCTCCGATGCCGGGTCTTCTGGTGTCGGTGGCCGTGCAGGAAGGCCAGGACGTGAAGGCGGGCGAAACGCTGGCCATCGTCGAGGCCATGAAAATGGAAAACGTGCTGAAGGCCGAACGCGACGGCACGGTGAAGAAGATTCACCAGCCGGGCGGCGCCAGCCTGGCCGTGGACCAGATCATTCTGGAATTCGCCTGAGGGCAGGCGTGGCGGTGACCGATGAGCGCACCCGTCACGCTTCATCTTCTCATTTCAGGCCGCGTGCAGGGCGTGGGTTACCGCGCCTGGACGCAGCGCACCGCGCGAACATTGACTTTGACCGGCTGGGTGCGCAACCACACCGACGGGCGCGTTGAGGCTGTGGCGCAAGGCCCGGCCAACGTAGTGGACCAGTTCGTCGCCGAATGCCACGCGGGCCCGCCGCTGGCGCGCGTTACGGCGGTGGAGACAACGCCCGCAGCGTCCGAAGCCTTTGACGGCTTTCAACAACGCGAGACGGCGAGCCCCGAAAGCCGCAACTAATCGTCACTGTCGTCCCCGCGAAAGCGGGGACCCATCTCACCATGGATTCCCGCTTTCGCCCACCTTCGCCAAGGCTTTGGTGGGCTCGCGGGAATGACGATATGAGTTTACCCTCTCCACCCGTTTATGGGGGGAGGGTTAGGGTGAGGGGGGCTACAAAGGCTTGGACAGGTGGACGGCAATGCCGCCGTTCAATTCTTCTTCCCGCGTTATGCCGTAACCGAGCGCCTGGTAATATTGAATATTGGCCGTGAAGAGCTTGTTGGTGAAAAGGCGCAAGGCCTTTAAATGCTGCTGCCTTGCGCGGTCCTCAACGAGGCGCAAGAGCCGCGTGCCGTATCCTTGGCGCTGATGCGCGGGCCGCACCGCCAAATTCACGACGAGCAAAGCATCGTTTTCGGGGCTGGTTTCAATCAGCGCGGCGAGTTCGCCGTCGATAAAGAGGAGATCGAAGCGATGCCGTGTCACGGCCAGCGCGTAATCGGCTTTCATGGGCAACGGTTCACGCCCACTGACGGCGATCCATTTTGAATAGGCTTCCCGTGTCAACGCCCGGATTGCATCGGCATCATCATGCGCTGCGGCTCTGACGATGATGTCCGCCATGTCCTAGCTGTTCCACCGCACGTACAGCGATGTCGGAAGCAAACGCGCAACGTCAGTGCCGGGGGCCGGGGCTTCGCGGATGGCAAGCTCTAGGTCTGGCGATTTGCCCTTTTGCCGCTTCGTCACGCTGCGGCCTTCATTCTGGTCATGCTGGGGCACAATCGCATGGACCTCCACATAAGCTCTGTGGGACGGGGGAGAACGAGCTTGTCAGAGAAGAACATAACCTCGCGCCCTCTGTAACGGCCCTGCGCGCTGTAGCTGAGATCATACACCATCCGGCGATGATCCGCGTATAGATGATGCTTGATGGCCGCCGCGTCGTAGGTAACCAACCACGGCTGTTTCAGCTTGGAAACACGCGCTGCGAGCGCGCGATGACCATCAACGGTGTAATCGTTCAAATACAGGTTCCGACCGTTTTCGATATAGGGGGGATCATAGAAAACCAGCGAGTTTTTCTTGAGCTTTGATGCCACGTCGTTCGTGAACGCAAGCGCGTCCATCTGATGCAGTCTAACGCGTCCCTTGTATCGGGTGATTTTTTCTATACGCTTAACCAGTTCTGCGCGCGTGAAGCGCGCATCCAGCCCCCACTCGCCGGATTGATCCTGCCCACCAATGACACCGCCTGAGAGTACACCTGACCTATTTGTGCGATTGAGATAAAATGTCGCAAATCCAAGATCTATGAGCTTTTCCTTCTTCGCGTTCCGGAACACCTCGCGTTGTGCGCGCCACTCTCGCATGGAAAGCTTTGCTTTCTGGATGCGCTCGCACAGTTCCTCGCTGTCATTAAGAACCGAGTGCCAGAAGGAATAAACCGGACGGCTCAAATCATTGATGTGTACGATTGATGCATGCTCCCCAAACAGCAATCCCAGCGCCACAGATGCGCCGCCAGCATAGGGTTCCGCATACTCGATGTCCGTCAGCTTGTTTTCCTCAAGCACGCGAATAACGGCTGAGGTGAGGCGCTTCTTGCCGCCAGGATAGCGAAGGGGGGAATAATTCATCATTAGCATGGACATCACCTAGCAAATTCCCGTTGTGATGGCCAACAAAATCCTCAAGGCGCCCAAATCGCCGTGACGAACGGCTGAAGGCTGTTCCAGTGGGCTCGCAAATCGCTTGGAGCCGGGAAAATGTGCTGATTGTGTACAAAGCTGTTCATCATCGTAACAGACGGCGCGAGAAACGAATCCTTCTGACACGCTCGCCGGACAGGCGCAGCCTGCTGTGCGTTCATTTTCTTCTGCGCTACAAGATCGCCCGCTACGGCGATCAGTTTCTTCGCCAAGGTGCTGTCCGCTGTCACGTCGCGCAACCGCCGCTTGACGATGTGGGCGTCACAGCTCAGTTCCAAGAAAACGCGAAGCAAGACGCTGATCGCATTGGGATAGGATTCCAGACTGAGCGTGCGAAGCTCACCTTCAATATCCGCGCACCGCCCATCTGTCACCTTCATCGTGCAGTCATCCGGGATCAGGATATCGCGTGCTTTCGGGCGCACATGCCTTTTTGCCTTCCGTGCCGCTCGCGCCACTACCGTGGGCTGCGCGGCTGTCGTAACTTTCACAACCACATTTTCGGGCATATTGTTGGCATACCGGACGCGCTGGCGCTTCTTCGAGATCGTGCGTGAGGTGGTGTCGCCGTTTATCAGGTCGTCGACGACCCACATAAGCGCTTTGGCAACTTTGGCCGGGTCACCCAGGATTTGAAGCTCACCGTTCGACAGGCCCAATCCTAGTTGCTTCCGGACCTCCGGTGTCCCGATCAGCCGCTTGAACGTGGTTGTCCACTTGCCGCGCCGCGCCTCTGTCTTGAGGTAGCCGTTATCTTCCAGCCAATTCAGGGCTTGGGTATGAATTTCAACTTTGCCGCCGCGAGCGCGCCACCGCGCTGACTCGTCCGCGCCCCACGGTATGACTCCAGCGCCCTCCATTTGGCCGGAATGGCGCAACTCAATCCAATGATCCGCTTCGGCGCGATTTTTCACGACAAGACAGCGTATGTTCTCGACCGGGCTAGCCTGATAGGTACGGCTTAGAGCACGAATTTCAGACAGCGTGGACTGCGGCAACGCGCCGACAATTCCCTCCGGGTTTTCCAGCGAACGAAGGGCGGCGAGCCGCCGGTTACCTTCCAGCACGATGTAGCGCTTCGCGTCATCGCCAGCGGACATGACGATTGGCAGGGTGGCGGGGTCCATGCCGAAGCTCACGATGTCCTGACAGAGCTTTAGCAGCTTCCGGTCAAGCAGAGTCGCCAGCGAGCGCCAAGCCTCGCGCTGACCTTGGCTAGGTTGTGATTGGCGCGGGTTTTCGGCATCAAACAACAGGTCAACAGGGCTAACGAGCTTTACATCTGGCATAGGAATCTAACCCCCGAGGCTACCTTGAACCGGAAATGTCACTTTTGTCCAGTACACAACTCCACCTTGCGGGGATGACGGTGAGTGATTTAACTCCGCCACCGCACGTACAGCGATGTCGGAAGCAAACGCGCAACGTCAGTGCCGGGGGCCGGGGC
>JAEUKM010000339.1 GCA_016793085.1 Rhodospirillaceae bacterium | reverse complement strand
TGACGCCATGGACCGCGAAGCAATGGAGTTTGACGTCCTCATCGTCGGCGCCGGGCCGGCAGGCCTGTCGGCGGCGATTCGCTTGAAACAATTGGCCGCAGCCGCCGAGAAAGAGGTCAGCGTCTGCGTGATCGAGAAGGGCTCGGAAGTCGGCGCGCATATTCTCTCAGGTGCGGTCATTGATCCCAGCGCCCTCAATGAACTGATCCCCGACTGGAAAGATAAGGGCGCGCCCCTGAACACGCCCGTCACCGACGACCAGTTCCTATTCCTGACCGAAACAGGCTCCACCCGCATCCCCAACTTCCTGATGCCGCCGCTGATGAGCAATCACGGCAACTACATCGTCAGCTTGGGCAACGTCTGCCGCTGGCTCGCCCAACAGGCGGAAGGCATGGGCGTGGAGGTGTTCGCGGGCTTCACGGGTTCGGAAGTGCTCTACGACGACCAGGGCCGCGTCGTGGGGGTCGCCACCGGAGACATGGGCATCGGCCGCGACGGCGAGAAGACCGACAGCTACGAACCCGGCATCGAACTGCGCGCCAAGTACACTCTGATCGGGGAAGGCGTACGCGGATCTTTGGCCAAACAGCTCATCACGAAATTCGGCCTCGACGCCGACAGCGACTTCGCCAAGTTCGGCATTGGCGTGAAGGAGTTGTGGGAAATCGAGCCCGCCAAACACAAGCCGGGCCTGGTGGTGCACACCATGGGCTGGCCGCTCGACGGCAAAACAGGCGGCGGCTCGTTCCTGTATCACCTGGAAAACAACCAGGTGGCCGTCGGCTTTGTCATTCACCTGAACTACACCAATCCGTACTTGTCGCCTTTTGATGAGTTCCAGCGCTACAAGCATCACCCGGCCATCAAACACTATCTTGAGGGCGGGCGGCGCATTTCCTACGGCGCGCGCGCCATCACCGAAGGTGGTTTGCAATCGATCCCGAAACTCACGTTCCCCGGCGGCGCGCTCATCGGCTGCTCGGCGGGCTTCGTCAACCTGCCGCGCATCAAAGGCACGCACAATGCCATGAAGAGCGGCATGCTGGCCGCCGAGGCGGCCTTTGCAGCGCTTGGCGAGAACCGCGCCCAGGACGAACTGAGCGCCTATGCCGCCACGGTGAAAACCAGCTCGATCTACGACGACCTGAAGAAAGTGCGCAACGTCAAGCCGCTCTGGAGCAAGCTGGGCCTGTTCGGCGGCCTGGCCCTGGGCGGTATCGACATGTGGATGCGCACGCTGAAAATCGGCCTGCCCTTCACGCTCGGCCACGGCAAACCCGACTACGCCACCTTGACCCCGGCCGCCGAGGCCACGCCCATCGCCTACCCGAAACCCGACGGCAAAATCTCCTTCGACAAGCTGTCTTCGGTGTTCATCTCGAACACCAACCACGAGGAAAACCAGCCGATCCACCTGAAGCTGGCCGACCCCAACATCCCGATTGCCGTCAACCTGCCCAACTGGGCGGAACCGGCGCAGCGCTATTGCCCGGCGGGCGTGTACGAAGTGGTCGATGCCGACAGCGGCGGGAAACGCTTCCAAATCAATGCGCAGAATTGCGTTCACTGCAAAACCTGCGACATCAAGGATCCCAGCCAGAACATCAACTGGACCGTGCCGCAGGGCGGCGGGGGCCCCAATTATCCCAATATGTAAAGGGAATTTAATCCTGAGCCTGGGCCCGATTTTCGTGCGCAGGCAACCGCCGGGCGTTATGATGGCGCTATGATGACGATGCAAAACACCTCTCCTCGCCGCAGTTTCTTCCGCCGCAGCGCTGTCTGGTCGCTGTGCAGCCTGTTCACCCTGGTTTCGGCGGCCTCCGCCGCACCGGCGCCCGCCCCCGGCAAAGCAGGCGGCCCCGGGCTGGCCGCTTCATTACTGGCCGCGCGCCACGCCAACGCCACTGCCGACACGGTGACCGCCACCGAATACTATAATCGCGCTCTGGAACTGGACCCCGGCAACGGCTCGCTGTTGTGGCGGTCGTATTCCGCTGCGGCCTCCGCAGGCAAGATGGAAGCGGCCATTGCCGCGGCCAAGCGCTACTACGAGTCTGAGGAACGCCCCTTCCCGCTGGCCGGCATGTTGCTGGCTACGGGCCACTTCCAGAAAAAAGAGTATGACCAGGCGTGGTCCTACATCGACCGCACGGGCTCTGACAGCTACATCGCTTTCGCGTTGCCGATGATCCGCGCCTGGGCGCAGGCCCCGCGCAATACCGCCGATGCGGCCCTGGCCGAACTGGCGCCCATGCAGAACGCACAAGGCTTGAGCGATCTGTTCCATGTCATGAGCGGCCTTCTGAACGAGCACTTCGGCCGCACCGAAGACGCCCTGATCCACTACGATCTCCTGGCCGCCAAGGCCGACCGCCAGCCGCTGGCGGTCTTGCGCATCATCGCGGGCGGCTATCATCGCCTGGGCAAGTCGGGCGAGGTGAAAAAGCTGATCAAAAAGTTCAATGGCGAGCGCGGCACAAGTATTGGATTGAGCGCCATGGCTGACGCCATGACGGACCCTGCGCGGTTTTCCAAAAAAGTGAGCGTGAACGAAGGCCTGGCGGAAACCTATTTCGCCATTTCCCAACTGCTGTCGCAGAACAGCATGAACAACAATTTCGGCGACACCGCCATCGCCTTCGGCCAGATGGCGCTGTACCTGAACCCTGAACTGACGATCGGCCGCTGGGTCCTGGGCTCCACGCTGGCCGCGCGCATGCGTTACGATGAATCGAACGCGGCCTTGTCCAGCATCCGCAAGTCCGACCCGGCGTACTTGGGTGCGCAGTTCCAGATCATCGACAACCTGATGGCCTTGGAACAGCGCGCGGACGCTCTCAGCAAATTGGAAGTGCTGGCGCGCGATTACCCGAACATGGGCGAGATCCCGATGGCCTTGGGTAACCTCTTGCGCCGCGACGAACGCTACGCTGAAGCCATTGTGGCCTACGACAAGGCCGAACAGCTGTTCGCTGCCGCCAAGGACGCCGACAACTGGACGCTCTATTTCGGCCGCGGTGTGTGTTACGAGCGCACCAAGCAATGGCCGAAAGCCGAGGCCGATTTCATGCGGGCGCTGAAAATCAACCCCGATCAACCGGACGTGCTGAACTATCTGGGCTATTCGTGGATCGACCGCGGAGAGAACTTCACGGAAGCCCGACGCTTGATCGAGCTGGCCTACAGCAAAAGCCCCGAGAACGGCTTCATTGTCGACAGTCTGGGCTGGGCCATGTATCTGACCGGCGACTTCAAGGGGGCCGTGACCTACCTGGAAAAAGCCGTTGAGCTTCAACCCGCCGACGCGACCTTGAACGAGCACCTGGGCGATGCTTATTGGAAAGTCGGGCGGCGC
>JAEUKM010000333.1 GCA_016793085.1 Rhodospirillaceae bacterium | reverse complement strand
TCAGCTGATCGGCGCCACACTGGCCGACATGGCGGACGCGACCGCCCTGGGCTGTGCGGTGGGAACGCCTCTGGTGCGCTCGCGTCTGGTGATTTTCGATTCGTCCTACCGGCCCGTGGAAAAGCACGTGGCCACGTACCTCGCCGACTTCTACCAGCACCGCATCCACCTGGTGCGCCGCCCCGACGACGTGGGCAAGTTCCGCTGGTCGCAGGAAGAGGTTTAACCCCCCCTCCTCTCACCTCGGCTTGGTGATCTTTACTTTGTGATACGCGGGCACGCGGTTGATGATTTCGACATCATCAACGCCGCCGCGCACGCCGAAGAAATCGTTCAGATCCAGCAGGAACAACGACGGGGCGGCGTCATGGTAAGCGCGGCCCAGCTTTTTCAGCATCTCCTCGCGCTTCGCCAAGTTCATCTCCTCGCCGGCGGCCGTCAGTTGCTTGGCCAGGCCCTCGTCGCAGAAGAAAGGGTGCGGGTTCAGGCACGAATAGATTTCCATGGGCCGCGCCACATCGTTGGCCGAGGGTGCGGCGTTCCACGACAGCGTGAAGGCATCGGTGTCCTTGTCGAAGGTGCCGCTCAAGTATTTCGTCAGCCAGCTCGGAAACGGAATGGTGCGCAGTTCCGCCTTCACGCCCACCTGGTTCAGCATGTCGGCCAACGTCTGATACACCGCCGCATCGCCAGGCGTGCGGTCGACGATCACCTCGATCTTCATGGCGAAGCCTTTACCGTAACCCGCTTCGGCCAGCAGGGCTTTCGCCTTGGCTGGATCGTACGGATAGGGCTTGATCGCAGGGTCATGGCCCGTAACACCCATGGCCGCCGGCTGCCCCGATGGTGCAGCGAGCCCGCGTAGAAGAACCTTGTTCAGCGACTCTTTATCGACAGCGTAATTCAAGGCCTGGCGCACGCGCACGTCTTTCAACGGCGTGTTGCGCTCGGAGATCACCTTAAAAGCAATCGCGTTGACCGAAGCCGACGAACCGGACACGACGCGGCCGCCGAAGGCCTCGACCATCTCCATGTCGTCGACGTTGATGTTGCCGGCGATGTCGATCTGGCGCGATTGCAGGGCCTGCATGCGCGCGGCGTTGTCGGCGAGGTTCACCACAACAAGACGGTCCACAATGGGCGCACGCCACGACTGCTTGAAGGCGTCCATCACTACGCGGCCGGTGCCCTCGCCCCAGTCCTTCATCATGAACGAGCCGGTGGTAGCAGGCGTTTTGGAAAACTTTTCAGGGCCCAGCGTCGTCCAGGCTTTTGGCGCAACGAGCAGCACCGAGGATATGCGGCGCGGCAGAATGGCGTCGGGCCGTTCGGTGCGGACAATCACGGTTAAATCGTCGACCTTCTCGGCGCCGGCGATGTCGCGCACTTCGTTGCCGATCACCGAGCGGCGGCCTTCGGGCGTTTTCAGCCAGGCAATCGCTGTGGTCACGGCATCCGCGTTGAACGGCTCGCCGTTGCTGAAAACGATGTTGGGCTTCAGCTTGAATATCCAGGCGCG
>JAEUKM010000319.1 GCA_016793085.1 Rhodospirillaceae bacterium | reverse complement strand
CAGCATATCGCCCGTCGAGAGCTGCACGATCTTGTAGCGCTCTTGAAGGCGTTTGGCCTGGGTTCCCTTCCCGCCGCCGGGAGGACCCATCAGGATCAGGCGTTTGCCGGCCATTATTTCTTGCCCCGAAGGCGTGCTTTTTTCAGCAAGCCTTCGTACTGGTGTGCAAGCAGGTGCGCCTGTACCTGCTGCATGGTGTTGATCGTCACGTTCACCACGATCATCAGGCTGGTGCCGCCGAAGTAGAACGGCACACTGAGACGAGAAATCAGGAACTCGGGGATCAGGCAGACGATGATCAGATAGGTGCTGCCCACCAGTGTCAGGCGGGTGAGCACGTAATCCAGGTATTCGGCGGTGTTCTTGCCGGGGCGGATGCCGGGCACGAAGCCGCCGTACTTGCGCAGGTTCTCGGCCGTTTCCGACGGATTGAACACAACCGCGGTGTAGAAGAAGGCAAAGAACACGATCATCGCCGAGTAGAACAGCAGGTACAGCGGCTGGCCGCGGCCGAACAGCGCGCCCATGGTGTTCAGAATGCCGCCTTCGTCGCCGGCGACGGGCGCGCCCTGGAAGCCCGCCACCGTGAGGGGCAGCAGCAGCAAGGACGAAGCGAAAATCGGCGGAATGACGCCCGCGGTATTCACTTTCAACGGGATATGCGAGCTTTCGCCGCCCGTCATGCGCGAGCCCATCTGGCGTTTGGGGTACTGCACCAGAATGCGGCGCTGCCCCAGCTCGATGAAAATGATGAAGGTGATGGTGGCGACCGCGCCCACACCCAACAGGATGATGATGACCGGCGACAAAGCGCCGGTGCGGCCCAGTTCCAGCGTCCCGGCCAAGGCGCCGGGCAGACCGGCGACGATGCCCGCGAAGATCAGCATGGAAATGCCCTGGCCGATGCCGCGCTCGCTCATCTGCTCGCCCAGCCACATCAGGAACATGGTGCCGCCCACCAGCGTCACAACGGTGGTGAACTGAAAGAACGGACCGGGGTTCATCACGGCAGGTGCGCCATTGGCGGCGGTGGCCCCCTGCAAGCCCGTGGCGATGCCGAAGGCCTGAAGTGCGGTAATGGCGACGGTCAGGTAACGCGTGTACTGGTTCAGGCGGATGCGGCCGGTCACGCCTTCTTTCTTCATCTGCTCCAACTGCGGGCTGACGGAGGACATCAGCTGCACGATGATGGAAGCCGAGATGTAGGGCATGATGTTGAGCGCGAAGATGCTCATCCGCGACAAGGCGCCGCCCGCGAACACGTCGAACAGGCCCAGCACGCCCTGGCTTTGCGTCTTGATGATTTCGGCCATCACGACCGGGTCGATGCCCGGCAGAGTGATGAAAGTGCCCATGCGATAGACAATGAGCGCGCCCAGCACGAACCAGATGCGCTTTTTCAGCTCATCGGCCTTCGAGAAAACCCCGAAGTTAATGTTGGCGGCAATGTTATCGGCGGCTGAAGCCATCGATGGTGCTCTTTTCCGTTTACGGGCGCGTCAGAATGGCGGCGTTACTTTGCCGCTTTCTTCTTGCGCTCCTTGGGGCCCGGCTGCGGGGCGCGCGCCGGGATGATCGTCACGCTGCCGCCGGCTTTTTCCACGGCGGCGACGGCCGACTTGGAGGCGCCATCTACTTCGATAGCCAGCTTGGCTTTAATCTCGCCGTTGCCCAGCAAACGCACGCCGTCCAGTTCGCGGCGCACGAGGCCGGCCGCGATCAGGGCGGAAACGTTGATCTTATCGCCCTTCAGGGCGCCGGCATCGACGGCGGCCTGGATGCGGCCGAGGTTGACCACGGCGAAGTCCTTGCGAGCAAGAGAATGGAAGCCGCGCTTCGGGATGCGGCGGAACATGGGCATCTGGCCGCCTTCGAAGCCGTTGATGGACACGCCGGTGCGCGCCTTCTGGCCCTTCACGCCGCGGCCCGAGGTCTTGCCCAGGCCAGAGCCGATACCGCGGCCCAGGAGCTTCGGTTTGCGGGTCGAACCCGGCCGGCCTTTGAGTTGATTGAGCTTCATCGCCGTTTATCCCTATGTCGAACGGCCCAGTTCCCTGGGCCGGTGTCTATTCATGTCCTGCTGGGGTCCGTCCGCCTGATTTAGGCGTCCTGGACCACTTCCACCAGGTGCTTCACCGTATTAATCATGCCGCGCACGGCCGGGGTGTCTTCCAGCGTGTTGACGCGGCCGATCTTGTTGAGGCCCAGGCCCACCAGCGTATCGCGCTGGTTCTTGTAACGGCCGGCCCCGCTATGGACCTGGCGGACCGTAACGGTCTTGCCCGACTTCTTCGTCGCCATGATTAGGCTTCCTTCTCTTCGCTTTTCGCCTCTTCGCGGCGGCCGACGATGTCGGCAACCTTCTTGCCGCGCTTGGCGGCAACGGCGCGCGGAGAGGTCATCAACTGCAGAGCCGCGAACGTGGCTTTCACCATGTTGTGCGGGTTGTTGGTGCCGGTGCTCTTGGCCACGACGTCCTGGACGCCCATGGTTTCGAACACGGCGCGCATCGGACCGCCGGCGATGATGCCTGTGCCCGCGGGGGCAGCGCGCAGGATCACCTTGCCCGCGCCGAAATGACCGCGCAGGTCGTGGTGCAGCGTGCGGCCTTCGCGCAGGGGAATGCGGATCATGTTGCGCTTGGCCTGATCAGTGGCCTTGCGGATCGCTTCAGGCACTTCGCGGGCTTTGCCCGAGCCATAACCGACGCGGCCCTTGCCGTCGCCGACGACAACCAGAGCGGCAAACGCGAAACGGCGGCCACCCTTCACCACTTTGGCGACGCGGTTGATGTGAACCAGCTTGTCGATGAACTCATCATCCTTCTCACGGTCACGGCCGCCGCGTTCACCGCGCTCGCCACGTTCACCGCGACCACCGCGTTCACCGCGCTCTCCACGCTCGCCGCGGTCACCACCGCGTCCGCGTTTCGGTTCTTCAGCGCCTTGAGGGGTACGCGCCATCTGTCTGAT
>JAEUKM010000300.1 GCA_016793085.1 Rhodospirillaceae bacterium | reverse complement strand
AGCCCCATTGGCGGTTCATGATCGAAGCGGGCGAGATCGCCTGGAACGACGAAGTGCGCGGGGCGTGCGTCTATCACGGCGAAAACCTGACCGATCCCGTGCTGATCCGCGAGGACGGCACCTTCCTCTACATGATGCCGTCCGTGGTGGACGACATCGACATGGGTATGACCCATATCGTGCGCGGCGAAGACCACGTGACCAATACCGCCATCCAGATGCAGATTTGGGCCGCGCTCTCCGCGGCACCCGCGCCGACGTTCGCGCATCTGCCTTTGTTAGTGGATGCTGCGGGCAAGGGGCTGTCCAAACGCATGGGCTCGCTTTCGCTGCAAGATCTGCGCGAGAACGGCGTCGAGCCCATGTCCATCGTCAGCTTGGTGGCCAAGCTGGGCTCGTCCGACGCCATCGAGGCGCGCGCCGACATGAAGCAACTCATCGCCGAGTTCGACATCTCGCATTATGGCCGCGCCACGCCCAAGTTCGACCCGCACGATCTGGAATTCCTGAATTCCAAAGTGCTGCACGATTTACCCTATGCCGTGGCCCAGTCGCGCCTTGCGGCCCTGGGGCTCGATGCCGGTTTGCTCGCCAAGCACGGCGAGGCCTTCTGGCACGCCGTGCGAGGCAACTTGCAGAAGTTCAGCGAGGCGGCGGGCTGGTGGCAGATCTGCTTTGCGGCTCATGCGCCCAGCATCGAGGACACCACCTTTATTCAGCAGGCCACACCATTGTTGCCGGATGCGCCGTGGGACGAGACCACCTGGGGTGTGTGGACCGAGCAGGTGAAAACCGCCACGGGCCGCAAAGGGAAGGGGCTTTATCTGCCGTTGCGCATGGCGCTGACCGGCCTGCCCCACGGCCCGGAACTGAAACTGCTTCTGCCGCTGATCGGACGCGAACGCGCGTTGAAGCGGCTGAGTGGCGTGACGGCTTAGGCCGTTTTCCTTCTCCCCAGCACCCACATCACGATCCCGGTTGCGAACAGCACCGGGAAGCACAGCCCCGCGATGAACATGATCATGCGGCCGGGAATGCCCGCAATCGCGCCCGAGTGAATATTGGCGGCGAACTCGGTCTTGTAGATCGAGGCGGGCGTGAAGGGCTGCGGCCTTTGAACACGTATGACGCGTCCGCCGGTGAGCGGGATGAACACGTTACTTTGCTTTTCCACGCCGGTCTGGCCCAAGGGCCAGAAGCGCACCATGTACATGCCGCGCGGGCCCTCCATGCGCAGGATGAAGCCCACGTACTGATCGGGCGCTTCCTTGGCGGCGAAGGCGGCGGCTTCGTCCCACGTCAGCGGCTGCGGCGGGGCCTCGGCCTGAGCCTGTGATGCCTCGCGTGATGGTGCTTCGCGCGGCGGGCCGCCGGGACTGCCGCCTGGGCCTCCAGCAGGGCCACCTGCACCTGCTGCGGGGCGCGGCGGCGGGGGCGCTTCGCCCGAGCCCATCCACACCAACGGCGGCACGGTAATTGACGCGGTGATGAAGAATACCGCCAGCCATGCGCCGAACACGTTGTGCAGCTCGCGCATCAGGCGTTTGGGTTCGGTGTTGCCGCTGAGGGTCAGCGCGCGGCGGAAGGCACCCTTAGCCGGCCACCACAGCACGATGCCCGCCACGAAGAACGCCACGCACAGGAACGACAGCACGCCGACGAAATTGGTGCCGAAGGGTTCGCCCAAAACCAGATCAGCGTGAATGCGCCGCACCAGCGCGATGGCCGACAAACCGGCGCGCTCGCCAAGGACGGTGAGGGTGTACGGGTTCACGAACACTTGCTTCTCGGTCTTGGCCGCATCGCGCAGTACGACCTTGAAGGATTCGTCGGGCGCGTCGCTGCGCCGCTCGAAGTAGTAGGGCGTCCAGCCGGGGTAGGCGCTGGCGGCGGCACTTGTGATTTCATCGAACGTTTTAAGCGGGCCTGAGGGCTCAACGCGCAGCAAGGCTGGGTTCAGGGCCGTGTCGATTTCGTTTTCGAACACCAACAGCGAGCCTGAAATGCCCAGCACCGCGATGATGAGGCCGATGATAATGCCGACCCAGCGGTGGAACGTCATCCACACGCCGCGATATTTGGTGACCATGAAACGGCTCCCCTTGCCGTGCTGATAAGGCCAGCTTGCGCATCCGCCGGCTTTTCCGCAAGCGGCGCATGGCGTATTTCCACGGACATTGATATGTAAATCCGTATGACCAAAAGCCCTAACGCACCGCTGAAACAGGAGAAGGGCCGCCTTCAGGTGAAGGTGGCCCGCAACGCGCCGTGCGTGATTTTAATGGAACCGCGCCTGGCCGAGAACATGGGCACCACGGCGCGCGCCATGCGCAACTGCGGGCTCTCGGAGTTGCGGCTGGTGGACCCCAAGGCCGACTGGCTGAGCGAGAAGGCCATTGCGGCCTCCTCGGGCGGCGCGGTGATTCTGGAAAAGGCCAAGCGCTTCGACACGCTGGAGGAGGCGATTGCCGATTTGCAGCGCATCTACGCCACCACGGCGCGCCGGCGCGAGATGGTGAAGCCCATCTTCACCGCCAAGGGGGCAGGCCCCGACATGCGCGGCCACGCGGAAGCTGGCCGCAAAATGGGCCTGCTGTTCGGGCGCGAAAAGCACGGCCTGACGAGCGATGAGATCGCGCTGTGCGACGCCATCATCGAAATACCCATGAACCCGGATTACAGCTCGCTGAACCTAGCGCAGGCGGTGCTGCTGGTGTCGTACGAGTGGTTCCAGGCGGGCTACGAGGGCCCGCAAAGTGCGATGACCTTCAATCGCACGTCGCCCGCCACCAAGGACCAGGTGATGGAACTGTTCCTGCATCTGGAGCGCGAACTGGTGGAGTGCGGTTTCCTGCGCGACGAGGACAAGCGCGCCCTCATGGTCATCAATATCCGCAACATGTTGCAGCGGGCCGAACTGACCGACCAGGAAGTGCGCACCTTCCACGGCATCATCAAGGAACTGAGGTACGGCAGACGGCCCGACCGGCCCCTGCGCCAGCCCGGCGTGAAGCCCGAGCCAGCCCCTAAGCCATTGATTCAGCGGTATAAAGAGGCCAAGACGGGCTCTTGAGTTTCGGTTGACTTCGGCCCTTTGGGCCCTATGATCCGCCGCCCCAAGGCCAAATGGCCTGGGATACCCCCCGAGTCTGCGGGCATTGGAAGGGATCGGCAACGACCGGTCCGGTTTTCAACGCCCCGGCTGCGGCGAAAAGCCTCAAAAGCATTTCGAGCGCATGTCCGACCCGGGACAACAAGAAGCAAAGGATGTGCACATGACCAAACGTGCAGAGAGTAAGTATAAAATCGACCGCCGCCTCCAGGTCAACCTGTGGGGCCGCCCGAAAAGCCCCATCAACAAGCGCGAATACGGCCCCGGCCAGCACGGCCAGCGCCGCAAGAAGCCGTCGGACTTCGGCGTGCAGTTGATGGCCAAGCAGAAACTGAAGGGCTACTACGGCAACATTTCCGAGCGCCAGTTCCGCCGCTACTACGCCGAAGCGATGCGCGCCAAGGGCGACAGCTCGCAGAACCTCATCGGCATTCTGGAAACCCGCCTGGACGCGCTCGTCTACCGCATGAAATTCGTGACCACGGTGTTCGCCGCCCGCCAGTTCGTGAACCACGGCCACGTCAAGGTGAACGGCAAGCGCGTCACCGTGCCGTCGTACATCGTGAAAGTCGGCGACAAGTTGGAACTGCGCCCGAAGGCGCGTGAAATGGCCGCCGTGAAGGAAGCCATTGAATCGCCCGAGCGCGACGTGCCCGATTACGTCGAAGTCGATCACAGCAAGCACACTGGCAGCTTAAAGCGCATTCCGGCCCTGGCCGACGTGCCGTACCCGGTGCAGATGGAACCGAACCTGGTGATCGAGTTCTACTCGCGCTAAAGAGCATTTCCCCGACAAGTGGGCACCACTTGGCGTGGAGAAATGCGACCAACAAAAATCAAAAGCCCCGCTTCAACAGCGGGGCTTTTTGCTTTTGGGGCTAGGCATGCCGCATGGCCTGTTCCAAGCTGGCTGAAAAGCGGGGGCAAGGCATGACGCGCGACACGGCAGACGAAGGATTTTTCGGATCGTGCTTTGTGTGCGGCGGGGCGCACACGGCAACCAATCGGCGCGCTGTTCTGCGCGCCGTTGCTGCGGCTCCGCTGGCTGCCGCGGCGATGACGGCGCCTTCCGCACACGCCAAAACCGGCCCGCGTCCGCCCGAGGGCACATTTGTCATTCATGCCGGCTGGGCGCTGACCGAGGCGGCCGGCCAGCGTGGCCTCGTCCGCGATGCGTTCATCCGTGTT
>JAEUKM010000222.1 GCA_016793085.1 Rhodospirillaceae bacterium | reverse complement strand
TGGCCTTGGCGCGCTCTTTCAACAGGTTCAGGATCTGCGCCTGCACCGTCACGTCCAGCGCCGTGGTGGGTTCGTCGGCGACGATCAGCTTGGGCTGGCACGAAAACGCCATGGCGATCATCACGCGCTGACGCATGCCGCCCGACAGTTCATGCGGGTAGGCGTTGAACACGCGCTCGGTGTCCTGAATTTTCATGTCGGCCAGAAGCTGCAAAGACAGCTTCTCGGCTTCGGCGGGCGTGATCTTCTGGTGGCGCAGGATGACGTCGAACATCTGCTCGCGCACGCGCAAGACCGGGTTCAGGGCCGTCATCGGCTCCTGGAAGATCATCGATACATCGCCGCCACGCAGCTTCTGCAGCTCTTTTTCGCCCATGGCCAGCACGTCGCGGCCCAGCACCGACACCGCCCCGTGCGGAATTTTGGTTTTGGTGCGCGGCAACAGGCGCAGCATGTTCAAGGCCGTGACCGACTTGCCCGAGCCGGACTCGCCCACCACGCCCACCACTTCGCCCGCGCCGATGTTCAGCGTGATGCCCTTCAAGGCCTCGACGATTTCGCCCTGGCTGACGAAATGCAGCGCCAGATTATCAACGCTTACGACGGGGTTGGAACTCATGCGGGTGATGCTCTGTCTCGGCGAAGGGTTGATGCGTGAATTAAACGTCGATGCTGCGGCCGCGCTTGCGGGACAGGCTGGCAATGCCGTCGCCGACCAGGTTCATGGTGATCACGGCCAGCACGATGGCGCCGGCGGGCACCAGCAGCATGCCCGGGGCCTTCAGCAGGAACTGACGGCTTTCGGCCAGCATGTTGCCCCATGTCGGCACACCCAGGGGCGCGCCGATGCCCAAGAACGACAGCGCGCTTTCTGCGATCAGCAGGCCCGCGAAGTGGAAGGCGAAGATCACAAACAAACTTGCGCGCACACCCGGCAGCACGTGGCCGAACATGATGGCGAAGCGGTTGACGCCGGCAATGCGCGCGGCCTTCACGTAATCGCGCTGATAGATCGAGGTGGCTTCGGCGTAGACCACGCGCATGAACACCACCCACGACAACAGGCCTAATGTCAGCACCAGGGGCACGAAGCCGTGGCCGATGATCACCACCACCACGATGGCGACGACCAGGAAGGGGAACGATTGCAGGGTGTCGGTCAGCTGGCGGATGATGGTGCGCGGCCAGCCTTCCTTCTCGGCGGCGATCAGGCCCAGCGTGGTGCCGATGAACAGGTTGATGATGTTGGCCGTCAGCGCGCAGGCCATCGACCATTGCAGGCCTGCCACCGCGCGGCTCCAGAGGTCGCGGCCCAAGTGGTCGCTGCCCAGGATGTAGCCTTGTTCACCCGCTTTCACGAAGCGCTTCATCAGGTCGCCCTGCATGGGGTCGTGCGTCTGGAAGAACTTCCCGAAGATCGCCAGCACCACGATGATGATGAACAGCGTAAAGGCGATGCCGATTTCCAGGTTGGCCACCTGCTTCAGCTTGGCGCGGTTGAAGCGGCCCTGCACCGACAGCGGATTCATTTCCGATTTGCCGGCCGCGATGGTGTCGGCCAGTTTGGTTTTGACGTCGGACATGGCTTACGCCCCCTTCGTGCGCAAGCGGGGGTCGAGGTATCGGAACACGAGATCGGTGCAGGCGTTCACGCTGAACACCATGATCGCGATCATGAAGGCCAGGGCCTGCACCACGGGGAAGTCCAGGGTCTGGACCGATTCCAGCAGCAGCCAGCCCATGCCGGGCCACGAGAAAATGGTTTCGATGATGGCGCTGCCGCCGAGCAGGAAGGCGAATTGCGTGCCGATCAACGCCGCCGCGCCCAACAGCGCGTTGGGTACGGCGTGGCCCCACAAAAGTTCCGTCTGCGTGGCGCCGTTGGCGCGCGCGGTGCGGATGTAATCCTCGCGCATGGCTTCAGCCACGTTGGCGGCCACCACACGCGTTAAACTCGGGAACAGGAACGAGGCGAGGCTGGCTGTCGGCAAAATCCAGGTGCGCGGGTCGGTGGGCTCGTAGCCCAAGGACGGCAACAGGCGCATGTTGACGGCGAAGACTTGAATCAGCACCAGCGCGGTCACGAAACCCGGCACGCCCTGCATGACAAACAAAAAGCCCGAGACCGCACGGCGTTCGGGGTTCTCGGGCTTGAAGCCAAGCCAGGAGCCTAAGGGAATGGCGATCAGCGCCGTGCCGACAATCGCCATGCCCGCCAGATGCAGCGTGCGCGGCAGCATATCGAGAACTTTTTCCAGGGCGGGTTCGGAACTGGCCAGCGACTTGCCGAAGTCGAACTGCAGCACGTTCCACATATAAGAGAAGTATTGAATGATCAGCGGACGGTCCAAGCCGAACTGGGCGCGGATGGCGGCCAGCTGTTCAGGCGTGGCGTCATTGCCCGCCAGCACCAGGGCCGGGTCGCCGGCCTGACGCAACAGGAAGAACAGCAGCGTCGTAACCGTGAACAACAGCCACGCCAGTTTACGCAGCTGAAAAAGAAACGGCATAAGCCCAGCGATGAAGTCCTGGCTTGAGGTTTTCTGAACGGCCGCGCCCGGGGCGTTCTCGGTCACTGAGCTCATACGTCTCCCACTTACGTCCCTGCTGAAGCCCGGAAATGGCTTGAGGTTATAATATTGGCCCAATTGGGCGCTTGGCCGACTATACCAAGCGAAGGTGGCCCTTCCAGAAAAAATGTATTCAGGAAAAGCCCCGGAAACCCGAGGCTTTTCAAAATTGCTCGTATAACGAGCAGTATTACAGCGAATTGGTTATAACTTTTACTGTGCGCGTTTCAGGCCGCGCGCCATCGCATCGGCGACGGCGGTCAGCGCCTTGATGCGCGCGCGCTGCTTATCGTTGGCGCCGATCAGCGTCCAAGGGCTCGTCGCTGTTGATGTATTTGCGATCATGTCGCTGACGGCGCGTGCGTAGTCCTTCCATTTCCTGCGGTTGCGCCAGTCGTCGTCCGTCAGCTTCCAGGTTTTGTAGGGCGTATCCCGGCGCTCCTTGAAGCGCTTCTTCTGTTCATCCTTGCTGATGTGCAACCAAATCTTCACGACAATGTGACCGCAGTCCGTCAGTTGCCGCTCGAAGTCGTTGATCTCGCCGTAAGCGCGCGACCAGGCCTCGGGGCCGATCAGTTTCTCAACGCGCTCCACCAGCACGCGCCCGTACCAACTGCGGTCGAACACCGTCATGCGCCCGGCGCGGCCCAACTGGCGCCAGAAGCGCCAGAGGTAATGGTAGCTGCGCTCCTCGTCGTTGGGGGCTGCGGTGGGCACGACGCGGTAATCGCGCGCGTTCATGGCGTAGGTGAGCCGGCGGATGGCGCCGCCCTTGCCGGCGGCGTCCCAGCCCTCAAAGACAACGATGGTGGACACGCCCCGTTCGCGCGCCTTCTGCTGCAGGTTGTGCAGGCGCAACTGCAAACGGTGAAACGCCTTGGCATAAACTTTGTCGGTCATCGTCCGGCCCATGCCGACGGATTTCAGCACATTCTCTTTGGCGTCGACGTGCCGGGGCCGGACTTCAGGCACAGGCGCGCGGCTCAGTTCCTTGGTCCAGTGGCCCGCCAGCGCCGACAGCACCGAGGCGCGGCGGTAGTTGTCGTCGGTGCCTTCCACCAGAAACCAGGGCCGGTGTTCGTGCGAAGTGGCGCGGATCATGCCCGCCGCCGCGTCGGTGAACCGCGTGTAGTCGGTGGGCATGGTCCAGGTGTTGTCGCTGGCGCGGAAGCCGATCAAAGGGTCGCGGTTGATGCGGGGAAGTAAAATCTTGTGCTGGTGCTCGCTGACGTGCAGCCAGAATTTCAGGATCACCATGCCTTCGGCGGCCAGCATGCGCTCGAAGGCGTTGATGCGCGCAAGCCGCGCCTGGAAAGCTCGCCCCGGCAATGTCCCAGCACACTTTTCCGCCAGCGCCTCGGCATACCAGCCGCCCAGGTACAGCCCGATCGCGCCTGCGGCGGGCAAACTGCGCCAGTAGCGCCAGAAGGGCGGGCGCTCGCGCTCCTCGTCGCTGGGGGTGTCGAAGCCGATGGTGGAAATCCAGCGCGGGTCCATCCAGGTGTTGAGCAGGTTCACGGTGTCGATGACGCCCGCCCCCCGTACCCCGTTCAGGACGATCAGCGTCGGGCGGCCGCGCATGCGGGCGGTCTGCTGCTGCTGGATCAGCTCCAGGCGCAGACGCGACTGCAGGACCGCGAACGCCTGTTTGGGCAGGGCCGCCCCGATTTCCGCGATTTTGAACATCTCGGCCACGGCGAAGCATCCTTACGGCTTTGCGCCCGTCCGTATACCCGGGGTGCATACCACCTTAGCCCGCGTCCCCCTTGGATTCCCACCCCGACTATTGTATGCCCGCGCCTCTATCGAGGCGCGGCTTTCCCCGCCCCGGACCCCATAAATTAAGGCGGCCCCGGCCCGGGATTTCACCCACCTCTGCGCCCAAAGTGAGGATGATCCGATGGCATTACGCGTTGCTTTGAATGGGTTTGGCCGTATCGGCCGCATGGTGTTCCGCGCCCTGATCGAATCCAAGCGCACCGACATCGAGGTCGTCGCCATTAACGACCTGGGCGCGCCCGAAGCCAACGCGCATCTGTTGAAGTGGGACTCGGTCCATGGCTCCTTGCCCGAAGAGGTCTCGGTTTCGGGCGACGTCATGTCGGTGGCCGGCCGCCAGTTCAAGGTGCTGAAGGAAAAAGACCCGACCAAGCTGCCCTGGAAGGACTTGAAGGTCGATATCGTGGCCGAGTGCACTGGCATCTTCGCCGATAAGGACAAGGCCCAGGTGCATATCAATGCGGGCGCCAAGCGCGTGCTGGTCTCGGCCCCCTCGGCGGGCGCCGATCTGACGGTGGTTTACGGTGTGAACCACCACAAGCTGACCAAGGACCACATCATCGTTTCCAACGCCTCGTGCACCACCAACTGCCTGGCTCCGGTCGCCTACGTTTTGCATAAAACGTTCGGCATCAAGCACGGCTACATGACGACCATCCACGCCTACACCGGCGACCAGTCGACGGTCGACACGCTGCACAAAGATTTGCGCCGTGCGCGTGCGGCGGCCCTCAGCATCATTCCCACCTCGACCGGTGCGGCAAAAGCCGTCGGCGAGGTACTGCCGGAACTCAAAGGAAAATTGGACGGCACCTCCTTGCGCGTGCCTACCCCCAATGTCTCGGTGGTGGACTTCAAGTGCGTGCTGGGCAAGGACGTGACCGAAGCCGACATCAACGCGGCCATGACCGCCGCCGCAACCGGTGAACTAAAGGGTGTTTTGGCCATCAACCAGTTGCCGCTGGTCTCCATCGACTTCAACCACAACCCGTACAGCTCGATCTTTGATGCAACCCAGACCAAGGTGATGGAAAAGAACTTCGCCCGTGTGCTGAGTTGGTACGACAACGAATGGGGCTTCTCGAACCGCATGCTCGATACGCTTGCGGCCATGAGCAAGCTGATCTGAGCCGCGGCGCACGCGCCCATGCCCCAGTTCAAGACCATCGACCAGGCCGACGTCGCCGGTAAACGCGTTCTCGTCCGCGCGGACCTGAACGTGCCCATGAAGAACGGCGCCGTTACCGACGCCACGCGTCTGGAGCGTCTGGTGCCGACGCTGAAAGATCTGGCGGCGAAAAACGCCAAGGTGATCGTGCTGTCGCACTTCGACCGGCCCAAGGGCAAGCGCGTGCCCGAGATGTCGCTGAAGCCTGTCGCGGCGGCCTTGAGCAAGCTGGTGGGACAAAACGTCGCCTTCGCCGAGGACTGCGTGGGCACGCCCGCCGAAAAGGTGATCGCTGGCTTGAAGGGCGGTGAGATCGCCGTGCTCGAGAACTTACGTTATCACAACGGCGAAGAAGCCAACGATGCGGCTTTCGTCAAGCAACTGGCCGCCCTCGGCGATATATATGTGAACGATGCGTTCTCGGCCGCGCACCGCGCCCATGCCTCCACCGAAGGTTTGGCGCATGTGCTGCCGGCTTACGCCGGACGCCAGATGCAGGCTGAATTGGAAGCCTTGGGTGCTGCGCTTGAGAATCCGCAGAAGCCGGTCATGGCCATCGTCGGCGGCTCGAAAGTCTCCACCAAGCTCGATGTGCTGTCGAACCTGGTGAAGCGCGTCAACATCCTGGTCATCGGCGGCGGCATGGCCAACACCTTCCTGCACGCGCAGGGCATCGGTGTCGGCAAATCCCTCTGTGAGAAAGACCTGGCCGAGCAGGCCCGTACCGTGCTGGCGCAGGCCATGGCCCACAACTGCCGGATCGTGCTGCCGCAGGATGCACTGATTGCCGACTGCCTGAAGCCCGGCGTCGACACCACTATGGCCACCATCGGCAATATCCCCGACGATCAGATGATCCTGGATATCGGCCCGGCCAGCAGTGCGGCCCTGGCCGCGCAACTGGCCGAGTGCAAGACGCTGTTGTGGAACGGCCCCGTGGGAGCCTTTGAAACCAAGCCCTTCGATGCGGGCACCATGGCCATTGCTCAGGCTGCCGCTGATCTGACGAAACGAGGAAAACTTGTTTCTATCGCAGGCGGCGGCGACACCGTGGCGGCGCTGAATGCGGCGGGTGTCGCCGATGCGTTCACCTATGTCTCCACGGCGGGCGGGGCGTTCCTGGAATGGCTGGAAGGCAAAGACCTTCCGGGCGTGAAGGCGCTGGCGGGCTAAACTTCCAGCGTTAAGCCGTAGGCACGATGGCGTCCATGGCCATCAGCACCACGGCGGCATCCACATTCGCCCAGACATTCTCGCAGCCCGGCACGCGCCGCTCCGCAATTTCGGCGGGTGAGGCCGCGCCTTTGCTGAGAATTTCGAACAGACGCCGCGCGCTATCGGTGGGTTTGATCTCGGCGTAAGCCGTGAGCAAAGTAAGATTTGTGATTTTCTCCGGCGCGATGACGGTGCGAAAGCGCGTACGGGCGATGCGGGTTGCGGCCTCCTGCCGCTCCAAGTTTTGCGGGGCGCGCATGAAGATGTCGCAGCGCAGGCCCCGGTTCAGCATCAGATCTTTCTTTGTCTCGCGTAAGACGAGATCGGGCTCGGCTTGCAGCAATTCGGCGGCTTCGCGGGCGAAATTCAGTTTCAGGATCGCATCGGTCAGCTTGGCCGGGGCGGCGTAGCGCAGGCCCGCCGCCCCTATAACCCCACAAACTTCGCGGAACGACGATACATGAAGCGGGGCCTCCATGTTGCGTCCGCGCATGCCGTCTAAGAACTGCGCGGCTAAGGGATTGGCCTTGAAGAACAAGGCCTGGGCCGCATGCGCTTTCTCGGCCAGGTCCAACCCCATGCGTTGCAGCACTGCGGGCAGTATGGCGCCGGGGCTGACGGCGTATTCGATCACCACCACGTCCGCGCGGCTTAACTCTGTGGATTGCGCGGAATCCAGCGCCGATACGGATGTCTCGCGCCCGATAAATATTGTCTTGGATGCAGCCGGGTCGGGGGGCGCAATGTTGGCGAACAGCAGCGCCACCGCCAGTGTTTGCGGATCGAACTCCGGGCGCGGCGGCGCAAGGTTGTTCAATCGGATGTCTCCCCCGACGTCTTTGTATCGTTTTTGCCGCGGCGGTTAAAGCAAGAGCGCCTGCCAACCCATCCAGACGGCAAAGCCCAGCAGGATCAGCGCCGAGACTTTGTTGAGGGTGCTAAGCGTGCGGGGGCCGATCTTGGCGCGGAAGGCCGCGACACTGCCACTCAGTATCAGCCACCAGGCCATGGATCCGATGAAGGTGCCTGCGACCAATGTCACTGCCTGACTTGTTGCGTTGGCTCCTGTTGCGGCCAGGCCCGCGCCCGCGAAGATGGCCGCGAACGACAGGATGGTCATGGGGTTGGTCAGCGTCAGCGCGCAGGTGCCCGCAAACGCCAGCCATAGTGACTTTCCCTTGGCCCCCGTGCTGGCGGCCGTTTCGCCAGGCGTCTGACGCCAGGTGCCCCAGGCGATCCACAGCAGCACGGCGATGCCGGCGATGCGCAAGTATAGCCCCGCGCTATTCAGCAGCGTGGTCACGGCGGCGATACCCAAAGCGCCAATGGCGGCATAGATGGCGTCGGCGGCCGCGGCCCCCAGGCCGGTCACGAATCCGGCCAACATTCCGTCCGCGAGAGTCGTGCGCATGCACAAGACGCCGATTGGCCCCACGGGGGCGGCAATCGATACGCCGATGACCAGGCCCTTGATGAAGTCGGCGATGGTGAAAGTGGAAAGAAGTTCGAACATGATCTGGTTCTCCAAAGCGTCAGTGTCTGCCGGTTCGTCCGACCGGCAGCGCACGCGTCAGGAGAACCGAAAAATGTCAGGCGAGGGTGTTGCGGCCCATTTGCACGAATTTGTCGCGGCGGCGGGCGCGCAATTGGCCGGCGTCGACTTTCGTGAGTTGGTTCAGGTGCGTTTCAATGGCATCGCGCACGGCCGAGACGGCCGCCTCGGGCGCGCGGTGCGCCCCGCCCGTGGGTTCGTGGATGATGCCGTCGATGACGCCAAGCTTTTCCAAATCCTGCGCTGTCAGTTTCAGCGCTTCGGCGGCGGTCTTGGCCTGTTCGCCGTCGCGCCACAAAATCGAGGCGCAGCCTTCGGGCGAGATCACCGAGTAGATGGAGTGTTCCAGCATCAGCACAACGTTGCCGGTGGCCAAAGCAATCGCGCCGCCCGAGCCGCCTTCGCCGATGACGATGGCGATGAGGGGGACGCGGACATCAAGACACGTCTGGATGCAGCGGGCGATGGCTTCCGCCTGGCCGCGCTCTTCCGCGCCGACGCCGGGGTAGGCGCCCGCGGTATCGACGAAGGTGATGATCGGTAAGCCAAACTGGTCGGCCAGCTGCATCAGGCGGCGGGCCTTGCGGTAGCCCTCGGGGCGCGCCATGCCAAAATTATGTTTGATGCGCGTTTCGGTGTCGCGGCCCTTCTCAAGGCCGATCACCATGACGCTGCGCCCTTTGATGCGGCCCATGCCGCCGACAACGGCGGCATCCTCGCCGTACAGACGGTCGCCGGCCAGCGGCAGATAATCTTCCACCAGCGCCTTGATGTAATCGACCGCATGCGGGCGGTCGGGGTGGCGGGCCACTTGCGTTTTCTGCCAGGGCGTCAGGCGGGCGTAAGTGGAGGTCAGGTCACGCTCGACCTTGGCCTGGAGCTTGCTCACTTCCTCGGCGATGCTCATGCCGTCGGAATCCGACAAGTGGCGCAGCTCGGCGATCTTGCCTTCCAGTTCGGCAATAGGCTTTTCAAAATCAAGGAAATGCATTGCGCTCTTTAAGGTCCCTGAAGTGGTCGTTGGCGGGCCGCGTCTTCAGCGGCGGCAATGGTGGGCCATTCAATGCCCAAGGCCGTCCCACAAGTCAACCAAGGAGGCCTTTAAGAATTACTAACGCTTTGATTCGTATATATTATTATGGTTTTTCGTGGAGTCCGGACACAATTCTTTCGTAATCGGGCTCTGTCTCGGGCGAAACGATCCCGTGCCGGATGGCGAAGTCCAGGATCACCAGGTTCACATTGAACTTGTAGCGGTTGGTGTCGCGCACGCCCGCCAGCACCTCTTCAACCGGCAGCAACTGGTAGCCCGCGAACTCGCCGTCGCTGTTTTTGGGGGTCATGCCTTCGGGCATCTCCAGATCGAAGCAGAACAGGTTGTCGACTTTTAAGCCCTCGGGCGCGTCGAAACTGTAGGTGATGCTGCCGACAGGCTTGGCGGTGCGCGCCAGCGCCTCGGGCAGGCTGGCTTCCTCGGCGCATTCCTTCACCAGATTGTCCGTCAGACTCAAACCGGCCGGCTGTCCGCCCGCCACCATGTTGTCGAGCTTGCCCGGCTCCACATTCACCGTGTCGGACCGCGTGCCGATCCACAGATGAAGCCCGTCGGCTTTGCGGACAAAGCCGTTCACATGCACGCCGTAGGCCCGCGCGCCGAAGCCTGGCACCAGCGAGCGGTCGAGGCGCATGGCCTCACGTTCGTGCCAGTCGTTCTTCACGGCGTACATTTCGCCCTTTAAAGCAAACGCACCGGTTGCGGCCAGGGCCGGGCCGATGGCGTTAACCGCCTGGGTGCGGCGCACAGGCGTGTCCAGTGCGGTCTGCAAGCCGACGCTCGCGGTCTTAACCTCGAAGACGTCGGGGAACTTCGCCAGCAGCGCCATGCGCTCGGGCGTGATGTAGCCGTAACGGCGGCCGTCGATGGTGAAGGCGAGGTAGCGGGAGACCTTGCGGGCGTTGCAGCGCAGGACTTTGTCCAGAAAGCTCATCGGCCCTCTTGTCTCATGGACGGAATGATTCCCGCCACGGTATAGTGAAACCCGGCCTGCGGCAAAAGGTGCGGTGGGCCCCGTCGTAACACTAGTGCCGCAACGCCAGTGGGGAACCGCGCGCCCGTGTCGTCACCCGCCTCCGCCAGCCTCTGGTCCGACCTGCGCGAACGCGCGCCTTTCGTGATCGTCGTCGCCGTTTCAACGGCTTGGGTCGTCATCGTGCTGGCGGTGCTGTCGCGCCTGGGTTTCGGCGTGCTGCTGCAAATGCCCTTGGGCGAGCTTTCAACCCTGGTGGCGGGCGTGGTCGCCCCCTTGCTGGGGCTGTGGCTGGTGGCCTCGGTCCTGGAGCAGCGCCGCGAACTGCGCGAGGTGCGCCGGCGCTTATCTGAAATGAGCGCGCAGTCGCGCCAGAGTTTGCAGCAGGCTGAAATTCAGTCGCGCGCCCTGCTGGAAATGGAATCGCAGTTAAAACGCACACTCGCCGCCGATACGCGGCGGCTGGCCCTGCAGGATCTGGCTGCGCACGCGGCGATCCTGGGCGAACGCTTAGGGATATTCAAGAACGATGCCGTGGATGTGGCCTGGGCGCGTTTCGGTTCGGGCGATACGGGAGCCTTCGTGCAGCCCTTCTTAAGTTACGCCACCCGCCACCCTGAGATTTCCGAGCGCATGGGCGAGGCGGTGGTGCGCGATGCGCTGGCGCGCAATGCTCTGTCGGGTTTTGTGCGCCGGTATGAGCGCCTGCTCTCGGCCATCTCCGACGACAAGCTGGCGTTAGAAACGCTGGAAGAGGGGCCCCTGGGGCAGGGCTACCGCATCTTCAAGGCCGCGGAGAATAAAGCGCAGAACCAAAGTGCCGCGGCCTGAGGCCGCCTGAAGGCGTGCTGACGCAATGCCCAACTTCATCAAGAAGACGCTCAAGGCCATCGGCCTCTCATCGGCCCCGCCGGCCAAGGCCAAAACAGCGGCGCCCAAACAGAAGGGCGTGCTGCCGCCCTCGGAACGCGAGGCCCTGGTGAAAGAGGCCATGACGCTTTACCGCGCCAATGCTGGTCAGATGCGCGGGGTGATCGAGGGAGCCCTGAAGCAGCTCAAAGACACCCCGCCCAACCCCAACGACCTCGACGCCTTAACCCGCCTGCTGACCGTCCATAGGGCCTATCTGGACATGCGCCGGCTGATGAATCACCGCGACCGGCGGTATCTGGTTCTGGCGGGTTTGCGCGAGCTTTTGGAGCAAAAGGGCCCGGTGGCGCCGTCCGGCGTCAAAA
>JAEUKM010000188.1 GCA_016793085.1 Rhodospirillaceae bacterium | reverse complement strand
CATGGGCGGCGTGATCGGAGCGAGTCAGGTCCGGGTTTTTGTTCAGGATGCGCATGGCACCGGCCAGCGAACCCGACCCGAACAGCGTGCCTTGCGGCCCGCGCAGGAATTCGATGCGTTCGACGTCGAACAGCGCCGGATTGAGAATCGTCGAGTTGCCGTTGGCCGAGATCGGCAGTTCGTCGATGTAGATGGCCACCGTGCTTTGCAGGTTGGCGTTGTAGCCGTTGGTGGCGATGCCGCGCGCGGTGAAATTGTTGAAGTTCGCGGTGGGCCGGTTCAGCACGACGCCCGGCGTTTCGAAGGCGATGCCTTCATAGCCGACGATGCCCTTGGCCGTGAGCTGTTCCTGCGAGAATGCGCTGACGCTGAGCGGCACGTCCTGCAGGCGCTCGGTGCGGCGGGTCGCGGTGACGATGACTTCTTCAATCATCGCTGTCTCAACGCGCGACGCCCCGGCTTGCGCCGTTTGCGAACCTGCGGCTTGGCCCCAGGCCGGCATGGATGCGGCAAGAAGCGCGGCCGCTGACGCGGTCGCGACATAATAAGATTTCATAGCATTTCCTCCCCATAGAGCGCCGATGCTAGCGACGCCTGCGCCAACAATGGCCATGGGCTCTAGCGCTGTCAATGGTCACTCACACGTGTGTGAATATTATCTGCTGCGTGCTGCGCCTGCACAATCGGTGTGTTTTATGCGAATATAACGCATACGCCGCCGGGCAACCCGCGTCTCTCTATTGATGTGAAAGGCGATCTCATCATCATGATTTGTACGGCAAGATTGATTGGCGCGCTTTTTTTCCTCGCTGCGCCCTCCGCTTTCGCTGCAATGCACACACAACAGGACGGCGCCCTGTTGTCCGCCGAAGCGCCTTGGCCCAGCGTCGGCACGGCCAGCGACGCGTGGCCAAGGGAGAAGCTATCGGCCGCGCTGACCTATGCGCGCGAACAGCGCACAAGCGGACTGATCATTCTTGAGAAAGGGCAAATCATTGCCGAGGAATACTGGCCCGTCAAAGCCGGCGTGGTTTATCGACAGCTTGCGGGGCCTACCCTGCCCGACGGGCGCGGGCGCGAGGATGTCGCCTCGATGCAGAAAAGCATTGTCGGTGCTTTGGCCTTGATGGCCCAGGCGCAAGGACGATTGCGCCTTGAGGAGCCTGTCAGCCAGTACCTGAAGCCCGGCTGGTCGCGCGCTACGCCGGAGCAGGAGCGCGCCATCACGGTCCGTCACGTCATGTCCATGACCAGCGGCCTCGATACCGACTATCGATTTAAGGCCGCTCCCGGCACGGCCTGGGCCTATAACACAACCGTCTACAGCCGCATGATCGCCGTTCTGGAAGCCGCAACCGGCGAACGCATCGCCCCCCTCACCCAGCGCTGGCTGACCGGCCCGCTGAGCATGAGTGAAAGCAGCTGGGAAACACGGCCCTGGGTCAGCGCCGGGGCCGACGCCAACACCATCGGCTTTGTCACCTCGGCGCGCGACATGGCGCGGTTCGGGTTGATGCTGATGGCGCGCGGGAAAACGGGGCCAGGCAAAACCATCATGCGTGCCGAAGATGTTGAAGCGCTGACCGCTCCGTCACAGACGCTGAACCCGGCTTACGGCCTGTTGTGGTGGAGCAACCGCGAAACGACCCTCACATCAGCAGGCCTGAAAGATAAAGGACTCCTGTTCCCGCATGCCCCACCCCAAGCCTGGTTTGCCTTAGGTGCGCTGGGGCGCGTGCTGTGCATCGCCCCTGAGCAACAACTCATCATCGTGCGTTTGGGCGCCGAACCGGAAGCGGCGTTTACCGACACGCTGTGGCGTCTGCTGCGCGACGCGATGCCTGAAGACGCGCCGCCCTAAAACTCGATGCGCGTGTTCTTCACCACGGTGCGCACCGAGAAACTGGACTTCACGCGCGCCACACCCGGCAGCTTGGTGAGTTTCTCGTTATGCACTCGCTCATAGTCGGCGGTGCCGTTAGTGACGATGCGCAACAGATAGTCGAAATCGCCGGTCATCAGGAAGCATTCCATGACCTCGGGCATGCGCGAGACCGCATCCTCGAACTTTTTCAGGGTCTGCTGGCTCTGGTTTTCCAGCGTGATATGGACATAGACATTATCGGGTTTACCCGCCTTGTCCTGATTCACCAGCATCACGTAGCGCGCAACAATGCCGCTGTCTTCCAACAGCTTCACGCGGCGCAGGCAGGCTGATTCCGACAGCCCGACTTTGTCGGCCAACTGTTTGTTGCTGAGGCGCGCATCGGTCTGAAGAAGGTTGAGGATCTTGCGGTCGATGCGGTCAATCTGCATGGCATTTTCTGCGAGTAAATCATTGTTTTATCGAATTTAATGCATATATTAACGCCGTTGTGTGTATTTTCACAAGAAAATTGCATATATACGCGCATAATCTTGTCCCCTGCCGTTCAGGCAAATGCCATCACAGGGGGACATCACATGCGCATCGGCGTTCCGAAAGAAATCAAGGTTCACGAGTATCGCGTCGGCATGGTGCCCAGCAGCGTGCGAGAACTCACCGCTGCGGGTCATGCCGTTGTTGTAGAAACAGGCGCTGGCACGGGCATCGGCTTCACCGATGACGATTACAAACAGGCCGGCGCGTCCTTAAGTGCATCGGCCGAGGCGATCTTCGCCGAGTGCGACCTGATTGTGAAAGTGAAAGAACCGCAGCTGCCGGAGTGCAAGCGTCTGCGCAAAGGGCAGATCCTGTTCACCTATCTGCATCTCGCCGCCGACACAGCCCAGGCCGATGCACTGATTGCCTCGGGCGCTTCCGCCATCGCCTACGAAACCGTCACGGACAATTTCGGCGGGTTGCCGCTGCTGACCCCCATGAGCGAAGTGGCCGGGCGTATGTCGATACAGGTGGGGGCCAACTGTCTGCAGCGCGCCGCCGGCGGCATCGGCACGCTGTTGGGCGGCGTGCCCGGCGTGCTGCCGGGCCGCGTGGTCATCATCGGCGGCGGCATTTCGGGCACCAATGCCGCGGAAATGGCCGTGGGCATCCGCGCCGATGTGACGGTGCTTGATAATTCGCCGCGCCGCCTGCGCGAGCTGGAATACCAGTTCGGCAACCAGATCAAGACCGAGTATTCCACAGCCGCCGCTATCGAGCGCCATGTGCTGGCAGCCGATCTGGTCATCGGCGCGGTGCTGGTGCCGGGCGCGGCCGCGCCCAAGCTGATCAACCGCACACTCCTAAAGCGCATGCAGCGCGGTTCGGCGGTTGTCGACATCTCTATCGACCAGGGCGGATGCTTTGAAACCAGCCGGCCCACCACGCACGCCGACCCTACTTTCGTCGAGGAAGGCGTGGTGCACTATTGTGTGGCCAATATGCCGGGGGCCGTGCCGCGCACGTCCACCTTCGCGCTCAACAACGTAACGCTGCCTTTTGTGCGCAAGCTTGCGGAGTTGGGCTTTGAGCGCGCCCTTGGCGCAGATCCGCACCTGGCCAACGGCCTGAACATTCACAAAGGGGCCGTGACCCACAAGGCCGTGGCCGACGCCATCGGCCGTCCGTATACGGCTTATCCGACGATTCACTGAAACGCGTAAACGCGCTTTAGCTACATCGTCTTTAGGGCGCCTTCGACCTGCTCCAAGGCCCAGTCGATTTCTGCGCGCTTGATCACCAGCGGCGGGGCGAAACGCACGGTGTGGGTGTGAGTTTCCTTGCACAGGAGCCCGCGCTGTTTCAGGGCCTCGCAGAAGCGCCGCGCCCCACCCGCTTCGGGGTGGAACTCGAGCGCGATCATCAGGCCCAGCCCGCGAACCTCTTTGATGGCCGAGTGCTTGAAACCTCTTAAGCCCGCCATGAAAACATCACCCATGGCGGCCGCGTTCTCGATCATGCCTTCGTCTTTCAGCACCTTCAGGGCCATGCGCGAGACCGCGCAGGCCAGCGGGTTGCCGCCGAAGGTGCTGCCGTGCTCGCCGGGTTTCAGTACGTTCATGACTTCGGAGTTCGAGAGCACCGCCGACACCGGATAGAACCCGCCCGAGAGCGCTTTGCCGATCAGCGTCAGGTCGGCTTCCACACCTTCGTGCTGCTCGGCCAAGAGTTTGCCGGTGCGGCCCAGGCCGGTCTGGATTTCATCCAGAATCATGGCGATGCCAGCCTTGCTGCAAATCTCGCGCACACGGCGCAAGTAACCCTTGGGCGGAATGATGACGCCCGCCTCGCCCTGGATCGGCTCGGCCAGGAACGCCACCGTGTTGGGCGTGATGGCGGCTTGCAGCGCGTCGGCATCGCCGAAGGGGATGACCTTGAAGCCCGGCGCGAAGGGGCCGAAGTTGCGCGACGAGGACGGATCGGTGCTGAAGCCGACGATGGCGATGGTGCGACCGTGGAAGTTATCGGCGCAGACGATGATCTCGGCCTTGTTCTCGGGCACGCCCTTTACCTCGTAGCCCCACTTGCGCACGATCTTGATGGCGCTTTCCACCGCTTCGGCGCCGCTGTTCATGGGTAGCACTTTGTGCGAGTTGGTGAGCGCGCACAGTTCCTCGTAGAACAGCGCCAATTGGTCGTTGCGGAACGCACGCGAGGTGAGCGTCAATTTACGCGCCTGTTCAATCATGGCATCCAGAATGCGCGGATGGCAGTGGCCCTGGTTCACCGCCGAGTAGGCCGACAGGCAGTCCAGGTATTTGTTGCCCTCGGTGTCCCACACCCACACGCCTTCGCCGCGCGACAGCACCACATCAAGGGGCTTGTAGTTGTGCGCGCCAAGCTGCTGCTCGATCGACAGATAATCGGCGGTTTCCATACGGCGCTGAGCGTGAGCAAGCATGCGGGTCCCCCTTCGTGGTTGGCTGCAACGCCAGTGTGGCCGGGGGCCGGCTCAACAAATAGTTTATAAAATTGATATTTTTGTGTATAATTATATCAATATGTATATAATTTATAAGCAAATTGCTTAATCACGGATCCCGCCATGGATGACCTCGACCGCCGCCTTGTGGGCCTTCTGCGCAACGACGGCCGCATGCCGATTTCCTCCATTGCCAGCCGCTTAAGCGTCTCGCGCGCCACGGCGCAAAATCGTCTGGACCGCCTTGTTAAGCGCGGCGACATCCTGGGGTTCACCGTGAAGCTGAAAGGCGAGCAGGCGGGCGGCGTGCGGGCGATCACATTGATCGAAGAGCAGGCCAAGGACGTGAAGAAGGTGATCAACGCCTTGCGCCAGATCCCCGAAGCGCGGGCGGTTTATACAGCCAACGGCCGGTGGGATTTGATGGTGGAAATGGCGGCAGCCGACCTGGGTGCCCTGGACAACGCCCTCACGCTGATCCGCAGCATCGACCGCGTGGTGTCAACGGAAACTATCGTGCTGTTGACGGCACATAAATAAGCGCGGACGCGCTTATTACGCCGGCACATCCTCATAGTGCGTGATGAACTTGGTGGCGAGATACGCCTCCAGCGTGTCCGCACCGCCTTCCACGCCATAACCGCTGTCGCGCCAGCCGCCGAAGGGTGTTTCCGGCAGCGACAGACCGAAGTGATTGATGGAAATCATGCCCGCCGCGAGGGATCGCGCCGCATGACGCGCACGCGCCGCAGATTTGGTGAACACATAAGCCGCAAGGCCGTAGGGCAGGCTGTTGGCGCGCGTTACCGCCTCGTCAAAACTGTCGAACGGAACCACCGCCGCGATAGGCCCGAAAGGCTCGGACGTCATCACCAGGCTATCCTCGGCCATGCCGTGCAGGACCGTGGGCTTGAAGAAGTGTCCGGGCCGGTCGAGCGTGCCGCCGCCCACGACCACGCGCCCGTTCTTGGCCACCGCATCGGCGACGAAGGACTGCATGGCCGAAACACGGCGGGCTTGCGCCAGCGGTCCCATCTCGGTGGCCGGTTCAAGACCGGGGCCGACCTTCACGGCTTCAAGCCGCCCGGCAAATTGTTCGATAAAGCGTTTTTCCGCGCCGCGCTGTACCAGGAACCGCGTGGGCGAAATGCATGTCTGCCCAGAATTGCGCACCTTCTGCTTGGCGAGCACCGCAGCAGCCGCATCAATGTCGGCATCGTCGAAAATCAGCACCGGCGCATGGCCGCCCAGTTCCATAGTCGCGCGCTTCATGTGCAGTCCGGCCAGGGCCGCCAGTTCTTTGCCCACGGGCACTGAGCCCGTGAAGCTGATTTTACGGATGGCCGGATGTGTGATCAGTGTCCGCGAAATCTCGGCGGGAACGCCCCACACCAGGTTGAGGCAGCCAGGCGGCAGGCCCGCCTCCTGCAACAAGCGCCCGATGGCCACCACGGCGGAGGGCGTATCCTCGGGGCCTTTCAACACAATCGTGCAGCCTGCCGCCAGTGCGGCACACACTTTACGGATGGCTTGGCTGAACGGGAAGTTCCACGGCGTGAAGCCCGCGCTCACGCCTACGGGCTCGCGCACTGTTTCCTGCCAGACGCGCTGATCGCGCGGCGGGATGACGCGGCCATAGGCCCGTCGCCCCTCTTCCGCGCTCCAGTCGGCATGATCGGCCGAGGCGCGGACCTCTTGCACTGCTTCCTCAAACCGCTTGCCCTGATCGAGCGTGATGCCCTGCCCGATGATGCTTGCGTCGCGGCGCGCGAACTCGGCAAAGCGGCGTAAGACCGCGCTGCGTTCAAGCGGGGAAGTCTTTGACCATGAGGCAAAGGCCCGCGCGCCAGCGTCCACTGCACGGGCGAGATCAGCAGCCGTGGCATGGGGAAGCTGGCCCAGCACCGCGCCTGTGGCCGGATCGGTGACGGGCTGGCCCGCACGCGCCTCAGGGCCGATCCACACGCCGTCGATGAACAGCCCCAGCGCGGGATACGCCGTGCTGGCGCTTTGCATTATCTGGTTCATCGCATCCGCTTTATTTCACGTACTTTTCAAGCCAATCGAAAATACGCCGGAAGCCGTCATCGCGCTCGGGCGTGTCGCCGTGAAGAAACACATGCCCGCCGGGCGCGTGATCGTAAATCTTGGCGTCGAAAACCTTGCCCTTGGCTTTCAGGGCATCGAGCAGGCGGCCGGTGTGCAGGTCCAGCGGCGCGATCTCGTCGCCGGTGGTGGCCAAAA
>JAEUKM010000179.1 GCA_016793085.1 Rhodospirillaceae bacterium | reverse complement strand
GCTCCTCGCCGAGCAGCCAGTCTTTTGCCGCCCCGTTGGCGGCCAGCACCCGGCCCTGGCGATCCGTCAGGACGCGGGGGGCGGATATACGCTCGATCACCCCCGACAGCGTGGCCACGGCCACATCCGCCGCCGAACTGCGTCCGCCGAAAAATGAGAAACCCGCCGAGACAACCCCAGACAATGCGGCGGCGGCCAGCACGGGCAGGCGCGCCTCCTCGGGCGCGGCCAAGGCCACGCCAGCCCCCAGCGCGCTTAAGCCTGCGGTGATCCCCGCGGCCATTCGATATGAATTGCCGCCCCCGAACTTACTTGGCAAACAGTTTGCCCTTCAGACGCATGACGAAGCCGATGACCTCGGCCACGGCCTTATAGTGCTCCGCCGGAATCTCCTGATCAACCTCAACCGCGGCATAAAGCGCGCGGGCGAGCGGCGGGTTCTCGACAATCGGCACTTCATGCTGGTCGGCGATCTGGCGGATGCGCAAGGCCAGGTAATCGGCCCCCTTGGCGACCACGGTGGGTGCGGCCATCGAGTCCATGTCGTACTTCAGGGCCACGGCGAAGTGGGTGGGGTTGGTGATGACCACGGTGGCCTTCGGCACGTTGGCCATCATGCGCTTCTTGTGGCGCTCCAGGCGGATGGCGCGGATGCGGCCCTTGACCTTCGGGTCGCCTTCCATGTCCTTGTGTTCGTCTTTCACTTCCTGCTTGGTCATCTTCGGCTTTTCTTTGTGCGACCAGCGGGTATAGGCGATGTCGAGGGCCGCGATCACGCCCATGACGATGGCGGTGAAGAACAGCAGCATGACGACCAGGGTTTGCGTCTGGCCGATGGTCGTGACCAGGTCCTGGTCGATGATCTGATCGGGGTGGCGCAAACTGGGCACCACCATGGCGCCCAGCACGGTGATGATGATGGCGATTTTGGCCATGCTCTTGCCGGCTTCGACCAAGGACTGGGTCGAGAACAACTGCTTGGCCCCCGCGATGGGGTTCAGGTTGCTCAGCTTGGGCATGATTTTCTTGGGCGTGTAGAGGAAGCCCACCTGCCCCAGGGTCGAGATCAGGCCGATGATCATGAACATGCTGATGGGCATGGCCAGCAGAAGGCCGACGCGCCAGATCATCTGCACCAGAAGATCGCGCATGGATTCGATATCGGTGTGCATGACATGCGGGCGCTCGATGAAGGCGCGCAACAGTCCGATCAGGTCCTTCATGATCCAGGGGATCATGGTGCCGACGGCGACCAGGATCGCCAGGATCATCAGGAGGTGGCCAACCTCTCGCGATATGGGGACATCGCCGTCCTCCTGGGCCTTGCTTAATCGTTTTCCCGTAGGTTCTTCTGTTTTGTCGTCACTGTCATCCGCCATTGACGGCTCCCGGATTCATGAAGTTCTCGAGCGAGTTCTCGAAGAACCCCAGGAACACCATCATCAGCGTCGGCAGAGAGATCATCAGGATCGCCATGCCGATCAGGTTCTGGGCAGGCAGTGCGACGAAAAACACGTTGAGCTGCGGCGACAGGCGCGACAGCACCCCGTTGGCGAACTGAAACAGAAGCTCGAACACCAGGAACGGCGAGGCCAGCTTCAGGCCCATGTAGAAGGCCTGGTTGAAGATGCTGGAGATGACGCTCAGCATGTCGCCGGTAATCAGGGGCTCACCGGGGCGCATCAGGGTGTAGCTGTCGATGATCGAGGCGAACAGAAGCTGGTGCAAGCCTGTCGCGAAAATCAGCACCACCGCTACGATGTTGAGCAAGCCGATGACGATGGCGGTCTGCTCTTCCGACACCAGGTCGTCGACGAAGGCGTTGGTGAGGCCCGCAGCGGTGGAAATCACTTCGCCCGCCAGCATCAGGGCGCTCATGATGATCTGGGTGATGCCCGCGATGAAGGCCCCCACCAGAACTTCAGCGATGATCAGCCACACCAGATCGGCCGCGCCCGAAGGCTGCGGCGGCAGCGTGTCTTTCACCAGCGGCAGCGTGATAAGCGTGACTAGAAGCGCTAATAAAAGGCGGATGCGCGTGGGCACGTAGCCCGCCGAAATGCCGGGCATGAGATAGAACACGACCGACAGCCGCGCGAAGATCAGCATGAAGTGGAAAGCGTTGATGGCGAGGAATTGTTCGAGCATGAAAGTGTCCCTCGCGGGCCGGGCTTAACGCCGGACCATCATCCTAGACCGATGATCTTGTCCATGAGCCGGTTGTTGAACTCGGTCAGTTCGCGCAGCATCCAGGGCATGAACAGGATGATTGAGGCAAACACGGCCATGATCTTCGGAATGAATGTCAGCGTCATTTCCTGAATGTGAGTCAGCGTCTGGAAGATCGAGATGAGCAGGCCCACCACCAGGCCCACCAGCAGGATCGGCGCGGAGACAATCAGCATGGTCGCCATGCTGTCGCGCGCAATATCCAACACTTCCATCTCGTTCATTATAGACTCTTTATGCTTGCCGTATTTTCCACACCAACCGGTTCCCACTTGTCGGGAAATTACGACCGACTAAATCGGCATGCGCAGGATTTCCTGGTAGGCCGACAGCACCTTGTCGCGGACGGCGACCACGGTTTCGAGCGTATGCTCGGCGTTGGCCACGGCCGTCACCACGTCCTTCAGGTCGGCTTCGCCCGAGATCTGCTTCAAGCTCAGTTCTTCGGCCTGGCGGCCCGACTGCACGGCCTGTTGCAGGCTGTCGGTCACCATGGTGGCGAAGCTTTCGTCCTCGCTGGCCGCCGGGGCCATCGGCTTGCGGCTTGCCACCGCCGAACTGACCGCGCCCGCCGCCTGCTTGTAGGCGTTCACCGCTGTGTTGAAATCGACCATCGCCGGCTCCTTTGCCCGTTGGGGCGAAACTCAGATTACTTCAGTAATTCCAATGTCTTAGCAACCATCTGCCGTGACGTGGAGATGACGTTCATGTTGGCTTCGTAGCTGCGCTGGGCCTCGCGCATGTCCATCAGTTCCACCAGCGAGTTGACGTTGGGCAACTGCACATAGCCCTCGGCGTTGGCGCCGGGGTGTGCCGGGTCGTACTTCGACTTCAACGGCGTCTGGTCGTTGAAAATCTTCTTCACCTTCACCTGGTCGGCTTCCAGTTCCTTGTTCAGCGCATTGCGGAACGTGATGAGCTTGCGGCGATAGGGTTCGCGGCCGGGAATTTCCGAGGTTGAATCGGCGTTGGCGAGGTTTTCCGAGATCACGCGCAGGCGTGTGGCCTGGGCCTTCATGCCGGCGGACGCGAGTTTCGAACTGATACTTAAGTCATCCATGGGTCATCTCATCGGTTGGGGGTTACACCGTCAGGGCTAAACGCCCTTACGGCCCACCCTTGCCCAGCGCCAGTTTCAGCATGCGCAGATTGCTCTGCATCAGTTGTACGGCGGTGTTGTATTCGCTGCGGGTATCGCCCACTTTCTGCATCTGTTCTTCCAGAATCACCTCGTTGCCGTCGGGCGATTCTTCAAACGATTTCATCAGCGTGCGCGAGCGGAAGGTGTCCTGCTCGGGGATCGTGCCCTTGGCGTGCATCGGGCTGGTGCGCGACACCTTCACCGGCGCGATTTCGTCGCGCAGCATGTGCTTGAAGTCGAGCTTCTTCAAATCCTTGGGCTTGTAGTCGGGCGTATCGGCGTTCGAGACGTTCTGCGACAGGACTTTCTGGCGCTGGGCCGCCCAGTCCATCTTGGTCGTGGCCATCTGGAACAGTTTGAGGCTCTGCAGATCCATCGGTGCGGCTCCAATACGGCCCATCCGGGGGTGGGGGACCGGTAGGCAAAATTGACCCAGAGGTCTTAACAACTGATGAATCCGTTAAACCGCCCCTAAGGCACGGAAAACAAATAATTTTTCGGCTGTTTTGCACCCCTGGACTTAAGCGTTTCTTAAGCCTTCCCCGGCAATTTTTACCCAGCCCAGGGCCTGATTCGTTTTTGCCCGGAGAGAAGACTTAAAACCGTAT
>JAEUKM010000127.1 GCA_016793085.1 Rhodospirillaceae bacterium | reverse complement strand
CGAGACAATTGTTGTCACGCGTGATGCGGCCTTGTTGGCCCGGCTTCATGCCAGAAGTTTTGACGACTCCTGGAGCGAGATATTTTTCAGCGCCATGCTGAACCAGCCGGGCGTGACGGCCTTAAGCACAAATGACGGGTTCATCCTGATGCGCATGGCCGCCGATGAAGCGGAGGTTCTGACGATCGCGGTCGATCCTAACAAACGCGGCGCGGGGCTGGGCTACCGGCTGGTGGAAGCGGGCCTGGTGCTGGTGTTGGCGCAGAAAGCGGCGCGATGCTTTCTGGAAGTGGCCGAGGACAACGCGCCCGCCTTTGCCGTTTACACCAAGGCGGGTTTCACCCGATGCGGCGAGCGCAAGGATTACTATAAGCGCGGCGAGAAAACCGTGCGTGCGCTGCTGATGGAATGGCGGCGGCCAGCCGCGCTATAAAATCACAAACGCTTGATGGTGAGAATGTGCGGCGCGGTGTGCTGCGTGTGCGCCGCATCCTCGGGCATCAACGAGATCACCTCGTGCCCGTGCGCCGCCACCGAGCGCGGCACGTTATCCAGCGGCTCAATGCCCTTCAGCCGCACTTTCACCACCGCGCCCGCCGGTTTTTTTTCCAGCATCAGCTTGGTTTTGACGAACGTGATCGGGCACACGTCTGCCGTGATATCCAGATCGTATTTCGCGTTCTCATTCATGGCGTGAGTAGTTACTTTCAGAGCATCGCTATACTTTAAATAAGCGCGCCGCATAAGAACGCCAAGTGCCTGCGCTTTACAAATATAACCTCATAAACAACCGAGGGCTCCCATGTCAGCAGATCAGCCGCAGGATTTATTGTCGCTTACAAGCCAGATCGTCGCCGCGCACGTGGCCAACAACACGGTGGGCATGGACCAGTTGCCGAAGCTGATCCATGACGTGCACCGGGCGTTGACCACCGTGGCCGTGGGCGGCAACGGCGTGCGGCCCGAACCGGCCGTGGCCGTGAAGAAGTCGGTGACGCCGGAATACATTATCTGCCTGGAAGACGGCAAAAAGCTGAAGATGCTGAAGCGGCACTTGCGCACCGCTTATGATATGTCGCCCGAGGATTACCGTCTGCGCTGGGGCTTGCCCCACGACTACCCCATGGTGGCGCCCAATTACGCCAAGCACCGCTCGAGCCTGGCCAAGAAAATCGGCCTGGGCGTAAAGGGCCGCAAGCGCCGGAAATAACAGGATCGGGCGGGGCAGAGCGGGCCCATACGCCTACGCCGGGTCGGCATTGAACGCTTTAATCGGGCGGGCGCGGTCATTATGATGGCGCCGCAATAATGTATATGATCCGGGTTTGGCGAAGCCCGCGGAGCAGGTATGGCGCAGCGTAACGAGGCAAACACCGTATCCCGCATTGAAAACCGGTGCGTGGACAAGGGCATGAAGATGACCGAGCAGCGCCGGGTGATTGCCCGCGTGCTGTCGGCCGCCGCCGACCACCCCGACGTGGAAGAAGTGCACCGCCGCGCCATCGATGTGGATCCGCGTATCAGCATCGCCACCGTCTACAGAACCGTGCGTTTGTTCGAAGAGTCGGGCATCGTGAAGCGCCACGATTTCGGCGACGGCCGCGCGCGCTATGAACCCGCCCCCGAAAGCCACCACGATCATCTGATCGATGTGCACTCGGGCAAGGTGATCGAATTCCGTAACGACGACATCGAGCGTTTGCAGCAGGAAGTGGCCAAGGCTTATGGCTACCGCCTGGTCGGCCACCGCCTGGAATTGTTCGTGGAACCGCTGGACCGCCCGGCCAAAGCTGTCTCGGAATGACAGCAACAGAACAATAACAAGATCGCTACAGAACAATCACACAACATATTGTGTCTTTTGCGTTATACCATTGCGACAGCAGGGGTATGCCTTATATGGTCCGCCCAAACAACGAGGTTGCCTGGGCGTGATTCGTCCTGGGCTTAAGGATTAGGGGTGTCATGACGGTTTTTCAGTCCTCCCCGATATCGCAGCCGGCCAACGGTTTATTTACGGCCACCGAATTCAAGCCGCTGACGGCGGGCCAGCAAGTGCTGCGCTTGGCCGAGAATGCGGCCGACATCGAAGCGGCGCAGCGGCTGCGTTACCGGGTGTTCTACGACGAGTTGGGCGCGCACGCTTCGCCCGAGACGGCCGCGAGCCGTATGGACGTGGACGCTTTCGACAACGTGTGTGAGCACCTGATCGTCGAGGACATGTCGCGGCCTGTGGGCGCGCGCGTGGTCGGCACGTACCGCTTCATGCGCCGCGAACACGCCGCCATCGCCGGCGGCTTTTACACCGCCAACGAATTCGACATCAGCCCGCTGACCAAGCGCCCGGGCGCGGTCATGGAACTGGGCCGCAGTTGCGTGGACATCGGCTACCGCGACCGCAACACGATGCAACTGCTGTGGCGCGGCATCGCCGAGTACGTGATGCAGCACGGCATTGAAGTGATGTTCGGCTGCGGCAGCCTGTCGGGCATAGACCCCGACAAGCACGCGCTCGCGCTGTCGTACCTCTACTACAATCACCTACCGCCCGAAGAGATGCGGGTGAAGGCCTTACCCGAACGCTACGTGGAGATGCGCCGCGTGAACCCCGAAAGCATCGATGCGCGCCGCGCCCTGGTGGCGCTGCCGCCGTTGCTGAAGGGCTACCTGCGCGCTGGCGCCTTCATCGGCGAGGGCGCGGTGATCGACCATCAGTTCAATACCATCGACCTGTGCGTCATCGTCAAGACCGACCTGATCACCGGCCGTTACACGCGCCACTACGATTTAGGGCAAGGCTAGAAGAAAAAGTCCGGGCGCGGTGAATACCAGGGTCTTAACGTCCGAGATCACCATGCCGTCCGCGCCGACCTACACGGTGCTGGCGGCAGTGCGCTTTGCGCTTTTTTTGATCTGCACGCTCTCCATCGTCATCCTGATCAGCATCATGCGGCTGCTGTTTATCGAAACCGCGCCGGCGCGGCGCGCGTATTACCGCGTCATGGCGCGCGTGCTGGGTTTCGAACTGAAGATCAAGGGCGCGCAGGTGAAAGACCGTCCGCTTTTGGTGGTGTGCAATCACATCTCGTACCTTGATATCGTGGTGGTGGGTGCCACGGTGAAGGGCGAATTCATCGCCCGCGGCGACATGGCCGACTGGCCCTTCTTCGGGCTGATGGCCAAGACCGGACGCACGGTGTTCATCGACCGCAAGCGCACATCCACCGCCACGGCGCGGGACACCATTCAGGACCGCCTGAACGCCGGCGGCACGCTGATCATGTTTCCTGAATCCACCTCGGGCGACGGCAACCACATTCTGCCCTTCAAGAGCGCCCTGTTTACCGTGGCCGAGCGCGAGGTGAAGGGCAGGCCCGTCACCGTGCAGCCCATGTCGATTGCCTACACGCGTCACAACGGCCTTCCGATCGGGGTGGGCTGGCGGGCTTTTTACGCCTGGTACGGCGACATGACGCTGGGGCCTCATCTGTGGCAGGCCTTGAAGCTTGGCCGCAGTACGATCGAGGTCGAGTTCCACGCGCCCGTGACGGCCGCCGAGATGGGCGGGCGCAAAGGTTTAGCGGCCCACTGCCACAAGGTTTCGGCGGAAGGGTTTTCACGGCTTTTATCGGGCCGTTCCAAGGCCTTAGCGCCCGTTTCACCCCCCTGAAAACCGTCCTGTCCGGCCTTACTATTTTTGCATTTTGGGAACCATCCGGGATATACACCCCCCGGCCATGAGCACCGATTCCCAGACCCCTGACCGCCCCGCCCCGCGCCGCAAGCTGTTCATCAAAACCTACGGGTGCCAGATGAACGTCTATGACAGCAAGCGCATGGCCGACGTGCTGGCCCCCCAGGGTTTTGACACCACCGACACACCCGACAACGCCGATCTGGTGATCTTGAACACCTGCCACATCCGCGAGAAAGCGGCCGAGAAAGTGTTCTCCGATTTGGGCCGCCTGCGCCCGTTCAAGGAGAAGGCAAAATCCAAGGGCGGTGATGTCATGATCGCGGTGGCCGGGTGCGTGGCCCAGGCCGAAGGGGCCGAGATTAGTGCGCGGGCGCCATTCGTCGACATCGTGCTGGGCCCGCAGACCTATCACCGCCTGCCTGAACTTGTGGCGCGCGCGAACCGCGTGCAGCAGAAAAGCAACGGACGGAAAACGGCGGTGATCGACACCGAGTTTCCGGCCGAGCCCAAGTTCGATTACTTGCCCGCGCCGCGCGCCGATGGTCCTGCGGCCTTTCTGTCGGTGCAGGAAGGGTGCGACAAGTTCTGCACCTTCTGCGTCGTGCCCTATACGCGCGGCGCGGAGTTTTCGCGACCTGTCGCCGACGTGCTGCGCGAAGCACGCGGGCTTGTCGCCGGCGGCGCGCGCGAGATCACGCTGCTCGGCCAGAATGTGAACGCCTATCACGGTGAAACGGGCGATCATTCCACGTGGACTTTGGGCCGTCTCATCCGGGCGCTGGCCGAGATCGAGGGTTTGGCGCGCATCCGCTACACCACCTCGCATCCGCGCGACATGGACGACGACCTGATCGCTGCCCACGGCGACGTGCCGCAGCTGATGCCCTTCTTGCATCTGCCCGTGCAGTCGGGCTCGGACAAGATTCTCGCTGAGATGAACCGCAACCATACGCGCGACGACTACCGGCGCATTGTGGATCGCCTGCGCGAAGGCCGCGCCGATTTAGCCTTGTCGTCGGACTTCATCGTCGGCTTTCCGGGCGAGACGGATGCCGACTTCCGCGCCACCATGGACCTGGTGCGCGATATCGGCTTCGTGCAGTCCTATTCGTTCAAGTACAGCAAGCGGCCCGGCACCCCCGCCGCCGCCATGAAGGGCCAGGTGCCCGACGACGTTAGTACTGCGCGGCTGGGCGAACTGCAGGCGGAACTGGACCGGCAGCTGCGAAGCTTCAACGCCGCATGCGTGGGCAAGACCATGGACGTGCTGCTGACGAACCCCGGCCGCCATGCGGGCCAAATGGGCGGCCGCAGTCCCTACTTGCAGGCCGTGCACGTGGACGCACCCGCGTCTCTGCTGGGCCATATCGTGCCCGTCCGCATCACCACGCTTGAATCCTACAGCCTGGGCGCTGATTTGCTGGACGCCAAAGCGGCATGACGCGCACGCATGAAACTTCAAAGCGAGGCGTTTAACGTGACGGCGTCAGCGCGATTGGCCTGCGAGTTTGACGACAACGCCGTGGTGCAGGACGTGGTAGGCCCGCAGAGCCGCAACCTGCAGCGCCTGGAACGCCGCCTCGGTGTGACACTCGATCTGCACGGCAATATTGTCGCCATCGAGGGCCCTGTGGACGCCGCACAGAAAGCGCAAGCTGCATTGATGAACCTTTATAAACGTGCTGCCGCAGGTAATGCTGTCGATGAGGGTGATGTAGACGCCGCGGCACGCCTTTCGGCGGAAAAAGACGACGGCAACGACCTGACCTTGCGCACACGCAAGAAGCACATCGCCCCGCGCACGCCTGGCCAGGCGGAATACTTCCGCGCGCTCAACGACAACCAACTGGTCTTCGCGCTCGGCCCCGCCGGCACGGGCAAAACATATCTGGCTGTGGCAAAAGCTGTGGCCCTGAAAATCGCAGGCCAGGTAGACCGCATCATCCTGTCGCGGCCCGCCGTGGAAGCGGGCGAACGCCTGGGTTTCCTGCCCGGCGACATGAAAGAGAAAGTGGACCCTTACTTACGCCCGCTCTACGACGCGCTGTTCGACATGCTGCCGGGCGACCAGGTGGCGCGGAACCTGGAATCGGGCGATATCGAAGTGGCCCCCTTGGCCTTCATGCGCGGACGCACGCTGTCCAACGCTTTCGTGATTCTGGACGAAGCCCAGAACACCACACCCGTGCAGATGAAAATGTTCCTGACGCGCCTGGGCGAAGGCTCGCGCATGGTGGTGACGGGCGACTTGAGCCAAGTGGATTTGCCCGCAGGCGCGCGCTCGGGGCTGGACGATGCTTTGCATGTACTGCGCAATGTGCGGGGTGTTGGACTTGTGACGTTCACCGCCGCCGACGTAGTGCGCCACGACCTGGTCACGCGCATCGTCAAAGCTTACGACGCCCAGGATACGGAGAAGCGCAAACCGCGATGAGTAAAAAAGTTGCGGTCAACATCGACGTGTCGATCTTAAGTTCCGGCTGGACGCGGGAACACAAGACTATCGCAGCTCTGTGCAAGCGCTGGGCGCGCCATGCCCTGGATTTTGCAAAGAAGCATCTTCCCAAAAAACATTTTCTTCATCGCGCCAATGACGGCGTTGAAATTTCGCTGGTGCTGACCAGCGATGCGCGCATCCGCACACTGAACCGCGCCTACCGCGGCAAAGATAAGCCCACCAACGTGCTGTCGTTTCCCGCCATGGACGGCGGCGTGCTGCCGCCGGGCATGCTTGTTTTGGGCGACGTGGTGCTGGCCCTGGAAACCGCCCGCAAGGAAGCGAAATCCGAGAAAAAATCTTTTCGTGACCACACCGCCCATCTAGTGACGCATGGCGTTCTGCATTTATTAGGTTATGATCACGAACAGGACCGCGACGCGCGGAACATGGAACGGATGGAACGCCTGATCTTAGCCGACCTTGGGGTCGCCGACCCTTATGCTGGCACCGTGCCCGTGGGGCCCTCATCCCGGCGCAAGCCCGAACACGCCCGGACGCGATGAGCGAAACCACCCAAAAACCGCCGGAGTTGGCCGAGAACGATGACAAAGGCCCCGGCCTGATTGAACGCCTGCGGCGGTTCATCAAGCCCGAAACGCCCGAGCAGGAAACGGTCCGCGAAGTCATCGAGGAACTGATCGAAGAGCGGATCGAGGAAAACCCCGGCAGCGATGCGCCGGTGATTGACCCCAACGAGAGATTGTTGCTCGCCAACGTGCTGAAGCTGCGCGACATGACCGCGCAGGACATCATGATTCCGCGCGCCGACATCGTAGCGGTGGATGCCGACACGCCCTTCCACGATGTGCTGAAGCTTCTGGCTGCCGATGGCCACACGCGTTACCCCGTGTACCGCGGCCGCCTGGATGATGTGATCGGCATGATCCACATGAAGGATTTGGCGCTGGTGGTGACACAGCAGGGCGGCGGTGTGGCCTACGAAGGGGCTGAGGACGCCGTACCGGTACCCAAGCTGGCCGATCTTTTGCGCAAGGTGCTGTTCGTTTCGCCGTCGGTGCGCGTGCTCGATCTACTGCTGGAAATGCGGCTGAAGCGCACGCACATGGCCCTGGTGGTGGACGAGTTCGGCGGCATTGACGGGCTTCTGACTATCGAGGATGTGGTGGAACAGATCGTCGGCGAGATCGAGGACGAGCACGATGCCGATGCGCCGCTGGAACTGGTGCAGGATGCTAGCGGTGCCGTGACAGCGGATGCACGCGTGTCGGTAGAGGATTTCGAGAAACGCTTTGGCGATGTTTTCACCGGCGATGAACGCGACGATACCGATACGCTCGGCGGCATGGTCATCCGCCTCGCCGGCCGCGTGCCGGGGCGCAAAGAGCTGGTGAAGCACGCCAGCGGCATCGAATTTGAAGTCATCGACAGTGACCCGCGCCGCGTGCGCCGGTTAC
>JAEUKM010000095.1 GCA_016793085.1 Rhodospirillaceae bacterium | reverse complement strand
GAGCAGCAGGGCCACGCGGCCCTTGGCCACATGATCGAGGATCATCAAGGGTTCGCCGTTGATGCCGTTCATCACGCGCTGGCCCGACGTGGGGGCCACCTGCACGTTGCGCAGCCAGCGGCCCCAGGTGGGCGCGCCGCCCATGCCCACGGCGCCCGACAGATCGGCCGTCACCGGGTGGCGCTGGCCAAGATCGGAGAGTGTGGGGCGGTAGGCGTCGGAATAAACCTGGCCCGTAGGCGCCGCAGGCAAAATGGTCTGCAAGGGGCTGTCGAACAGGCTGGAACTGTCGGCGAACTCAGGGCCCACCGCCAGCATGACCGCGCCGCCGTCACGCACATAAGCCGCGACATTGGACATGAACTGATAGGGCACCAAACCTTTTCTGCTGTAGCGGTCGAAGATGATGAGATCGAATTCGTACAGTTGTTCCTCGAACAGCTCGCGGATCGGGAAGGCGATCAACGCCAGCTCGCTCAAGGGCGTGCCATCGTCCTTGGTCAGCGGCCGCAAGATGGTGAAGTGCACCAGGTCCACGTTGGGGTCGGATTTCAGCAAGTTCCGCCAGGCCCGTTCGCCCACGTGGGGTTCGCCCGAGATCAGCAGGACGCGCAGCCGGTCGCGGATGCCGTTCACGGCCACCAGGGCGCGGTTGTTCATGCGTGATAGCTCGCCGTCCTCGCCCGCCACCTCCACCTCGACGATGTTGGCCCCCGGCGTTTCGATGGTGACGGGCAGATCCGCCATCTGCCCGCTGGTGAACTGCAACTGCTGGATCACCTTGCCGTTGCGCCGGATCGTAATGGGTAACGGAGTCTTCTTGTCGGCGACGCCCGCATTTTCTGCTCCGGCGCTCTCGGCCATGACGCGGATCATGGCCTGTTCGCCCACCAGGCCGTAGTCGGGCGCGCGCTCGATGCGCACGCGCCGGTCGCGTTCATCCTCCTCGCCCGTCAGCAGCACGTGCAGCGGGGCTTCCTTGCCCGCGAAGGTGTCCGCGCTTGGTGCATCGTGCACCTGGCCGTCGCTGATGATGATGGTGCCCGCCAGCCTGCTCGGCGGAATGTCGCTCATGGCCGTGGCAAGCGGCCCGAACAGCCGCGTGCCGTCGCCGCGCGCCTCGGCCCCCAGGCGCAAAGTGCGGACGTCCAGATTGGTCTGCTGTTCCAGTTGCTGCTGTAGATCCTTCACCGCCTTTTCGGTGCGCGCGCGCCGCTCGCCGATGGTTTGGCTGGCGCTTTCGTCCACCGCCAGCACGGCGATGTCGTTCAAGGGGGCGCGCTCCTCGCGCACCAGCCGCGGGTCGGCGACTGCCAGCAGCAGCACGCCCAAAGGAATGCCGCGCAACAACACGCCGCGTGCGCCGCGCCACAGCCCGTAGCCGATCAGTAAAAGCGACAGGCCCAGCAGGGCCAGCAACAGCCAGCCGGGAACGATGGGCGACCAGGCGATGCTGAGCCCGCTCATTGCGTCAACCGTTGCATGATGGCGGGCAGGTGCACCTGGTCGGCCTTGTAGTTGCCGGTCAGCGCGTACATCACCATGTTCACGCCCGAGCGGTAGGCGTACTCGCGCTGCTGCTCGCCGCCGGGCACGACGGGATAGAGCGGCAGACCCGCTGCGTCGCGCGCCCAGGCGGCGGCCCAGTCATGCGCCCCGATTACCACCGACGATACGCCGTCGTTGGCCGATGAACCGCGCTCGACATACACCGCACCGCCTGCGTACCGGCCGGGCAGGCCCTGCACCAGGTAGAAGCTACGCGTGAGAACATGGTCGGCGTTCAGCGGCATCACCGGCGGCATATCGAGCCGCGACAGAATGTCGCGCAGGCGGCCGCCGGCGCTGCCGTTACCGCCGCCGATGGCGCCCACCTGGTCGGGGGCGTCGAACACAATCATGCCGCCGTGACGGAAATATTGGTTCACCGCCGCGATGCTGGCACTCGATGGTAAAGCCTGATCGGGTGTCACGCGCCAATAGATCAACGGATAAGCCATCAACAGATCGGGCGTGGCGGCTTCGCTGTTTAAGGACAGCGCCGCCGGTGCGGCCATCTCGGCCGAGGTGCGCGCGGCGAGGACTCTGGTCAGTGCGGTTAAACCCGCTTCCGAAATACGGTCCAGGTCCGCCGAGCCTGTGGCCACATACGCCAGCCGCGTTTGCAGGATCGCCTCGGCCATGGCCGGATTGAGCGGATTGTCGGGCTTGGGTTCGCCGGCGATGGCGGTTGCGGCGTTCATCAGCAGCGCACACAGCACCAGTGCAGCCGTGGCGGTTTGGGGGCGCAAACTCACGCGCGGCAGCAGGCCGCGCAGCGCGAAGCTGAGAACGAAATCCGCCAAGAGGAGTATCAGCGCCGTCAACAACACCCACGGCTTCAGCCCGCGTTCGGCCTTCAGACCGTCGAGTATGGTGACATTCGTGCTTGCGGGCCAGCCGTCGATGGCGCTGGCGCTCCACAGGGCCGGGCCCAGGTTGAGCGCGGTCTTGGCGCGTGGTGTGCCGTACAGGCCCGGCGGTGCGTCCACTCCTGCTTGTGTGACGGCCAGTTTTCCCGATTCAATCGCCGCACTGGTGGGGCCCGGCGGCACGGCGCGGCCCAAACCGTCCAGCAGCGTGATGGGCGGCAGCAGCGGCGGCGTTTCGACATTGTCGGCGGTCACACCCTGGCTGAGGTCCAAGAGCGTCTGCATCATGCCGACGAAAAGCCCGGACAGCGGCAAGTTGGACCATTCAGGCGTGGAGGTGACGTGGAACAGCACCACCCAGCCGCCGCCGCGCCGCTCGGCGGTGATCAGCGGGGTGCCGTCGCTCAAGCGCGCCCAGGTTTTGTCGGGCAGATCGGGGCTGGGCTCGGCCAGAATCTGCGTGCTCACTTTCACGTCGCCCGGAATGGAAAGACCTTTGAACGGCGACTTGTCGGGGAAGGGGCCGAGGCCCGCAGGCTCGCCCCACGACAGCGCGCCGCCCAGGTTGCGCCCGGCGCTGCGCAGTTTCACCGGCAGCAGTTTGTCGCCTGTGGGGTCCAGGCGCGGACCCGCGAACCGGATCAGCATGCCGCCGCCTTCGACCCAGCCTTGCACGGCCTTGGCTTCGTCCTCCGTCAGGCGTTGCCCGCCCGAAACGATCAGCATGGATAACGGCCGTGCGAGTAGTTCGCGCGTTTCGCCCACGCGCACTTCGGCACGCTCGTTCAGAGCCTGCGTAAGATAAAACCCATCCTCCAGCAGCGGGGCGGTGGTGCCCGCAACGGCGGCGGCGAAGAGGCCCACCGGGCGCTGCTGCCAGCGGTCGTCGGACAGGGCTGTGGCCGCCGCACTGGCCTGGCCTGCGATGTCAAAGCGCGCGATGCGGTTGGCGAGTTCACTCGGCACAACGAATGTCGCGGGGGCCGCATCGGCGCCGTCCTTGAAGGCCGCCGTGGTTTCAGCCAACACCGCCCCCGTCGCGTCCATCGCGCGCACACTGGCGGCAAAAGCTGGCCGGGCATTTTCGGGCGCCACGCGCTTCACGCGCATCTCGATCTTCGCCGTGCCGCCTTCGCTGGCGTTGCGCTGGGGCTGGGCGATCATCAGCGGCGCATCGCCGCGCGGGGCGGCGATAATGTTCAGGGAGCCTAAGCGCTGCAACGTCTGCACCAAGTCTTGCGTGCGCGGTGTGTTGACGCCGTCGCTGATCCAGAACACTTCGGCGCGTTCGCTCACGGCTTTTTCGATCCCGGCGATGATGGGGCCAAGGTCGCTCGGCCACGGGCGCGGCTCCAATTGCGCCAGCCGTCCCAGCGCATCCCGCGCATCGGTGAGGTTGAAGCTGTGAGGCTCTGTGTTTTTAGATGTTGCGGCGGTGGTCACCAGCAGCACCGGGCGGCGGCGCAGATCGGCCCCTTCGACGATGCCGCGCGCGGCGGCGACACGCTCGGGCCACCTTTTTGCAGCCGCCCAGCCGTCGTCCAGCACCACCACGACGGGCCCGGTTTGATTCAAGCGCTGGGCGTTCAGCACCGGCTCGGCCAGGGCCGCGATCACCAGGCCGGCGATGAAAATGCGCAAAGCCACCAGCCACCAGGGCGTGCGTGCGGGCGTGCGGGCGGTGGGCGCAAGGCCGAACATCAGCCGCACGGCAGGAAACGCCACGCGCGTCACGGCGGGCGGCGTCATGCGCAGCAGCAGCCAGATGGCGGGCAGCGCCAGGGCCGCCAGCAGCATGGCCGGTGAGGCGAACGACAAGGCGCCCAGGCTGATCATCGGTGCCGCTCGCCGATGGCGCGGTGCAGGGCCACCAGGGTCAACTGTGGGCTGGCATCGGTGCGGTGGACAGCGAACGACCAGCCATACATCGCCGCCATGTTGCGCAAGGCCTCGCGGTGGGCGGCCATGCGCGCCATGTAGGCCGCGCGCGCATCTTCCGTGCGGTCGATGGTGAAAGCGCCTTCGTTCTCCAGTCCCTCGAAGCGCACGCGGCCCGTGAAGGGCAGGGTTTCTTCGGCGGCGTCCAGCACCTGCACCAGATGCACCGACTGATTGCGCCCGGCCAGATGCGACAGGCCGGCGGCGATATCGGGCAGCGGCTGAAGAAAATCGCTGATCAGCACGGTCGCGCCGTACCGCGCGAGGCCTTGTGTGAAACTTGGGAATGGCGCATCGCCTGCGTTGTCATCGGGCGCGGCCAGATCGCGCGCCAGATGATCGGCCATTTGCGACAACGCCAGCCGCCCGGCCGTGGCCGCGCGGACTGGTGTACCTTCAGAGGACAATCGCAAAATCTTCTCGCCCCCTTCCACCAGCACGATGCCCAGCGCCAGCGCTAAAACCGCCGCGCGCTCTGCCTTGGTCGGCCACTCTTTGCGCGAGCGGAACTGCATGGAGGGCGAAAGATCGCACCACAGGGCCACGGTCTGCGCCGCCGTCCACTCCCGTTCGCGCACATATAAAGTGTCCGAGCGCGCCGATTGCCGCCAGTCGATCCTGCCCGGTGTATCGTCGGGCCCATAGGGGCGGAACTGCCAGAAACTTTCACCCATGCCGGGCCGCCGCCGCCCGTGCGAGCCCAAAACCACGTTGGCGGCGATGCGCTGGGCGGCCACCAGCAGTCCCGGCAGATGCGCGGCGGCGCGTTCGGCACGGGTCTCGAGGTCGCGGCGGGCAAGGGCGGGGGCCGGGCTCATGGCGGCGGGCGGGCTTTGGTCTATGCGTTGTTCACGTGATCGCACAGGCGGGCAATGACATCGGCCACCGACTTGCCCTCGGCGCGCGCCGAGAAGGTCAGCGCCATGCGGTGCTGCAGCACGGGCTTGGCCAAGGCCAGCACATCGTCGACGGACGGCGCAAGCCTGCCTTGCAGCAGCGCGCGGGCGCGGGCCGCCAGCATCAGGGCTTGGCTCGCGCGCGGGCCGGGCCCCCACAGCACGGTGTTCTTCACCTCGGCGATGGAACTGGTTTCGGGGCGGCCGGCGCGCACCAGACGCAGGATGGCGTTCACCACGCTTTCACCCACGGGCACCTGACGCACAAGTTTTTGCGCGGCCAGCAGATCGTCGGTGGTCATCACCTGTTTGGCTTCAGCGTCGTCGATGCCGGTCGTGCGCAGCACGATCTCGCGTTCGGCTTTTTCATCGGGGTAGTGAATGTCCACCTGCATCAGGAAGCGGTCGAGCTGCGCCTCGGGCAGCGGGTAGGTGCCTTCCTGCTCGATGGGGTTCTGCGTCGCCAGCACGTGGAAGGGCTGGGGCAGGTCGTGGTACTGGCCCGCCACCGATACGCGCCGCTCCTGCATGGCCTGTAACAACGCCGATTGCGTGCGCGGGCTGGCGCGGTTGATTTCATCGGCCATCAGAAGCTGGCAGAACACCGGCCCCGGCAGGAAGCGGAAGCTGCGCTTGCCCGCGCCGTCCTGGTCCAGCACTTCCGAGCCCAGAATGTCGGCGGGCATCAGGTCGGGGGTGAACTGCACGCGCTTGTCGTTCAGGCCCAGGACCGTGCCCAGGGTCTGCACCAGACGTGTCTTGGCCAGACCCGGCACGCCGATCAGCAATGCATGCCCGCCCGCCAGCACCGTGATCAGGCACTCTTCCACCACTTGGCGCTGGCCGTAGATCACCTGCTCGATGGCGTCGGCGGCGCGCGCCGCCGTAGCCGCCACGCGCTCGACGTCCGCCACGGCAATCGCGGGACTGACATTTTCGGCGGGCTCGGCCGCCAATGCCGGGGTCGCTTCGGCGGTGTCCTGTGATATCGTTGCGCTCACGGTCTGATATCTCCACATAAGGTCGTATCGTCTGGCGGAATAGGCCGCGCTGCATTCGAGTATGGGACCGGAAACCCCTGTGACTGAAGCAAAATCTCCGGCTGTGAATGTGACAAAACCGCCACTTGGCGGGGGTGTGGACGCGGGCCTGCGCCTTCCGCCGATCTGCGGGGATTTCGGCATGCGGATCGACCGCAACGGCACGTGGTTTTACCAGGGCTCGCCCATCGGGCGGCTGGCGCTGGTGAAGCTGTTTTCCACGGTGCTCCGGCGTGACGACGAGGGCGTTTACTGGCTGACCACGCCGGTCGAGAACGGCCGCATCGAGGTGGAGGACGCCCCCTTCATCGCCGTCGAGGCGTTCGTTTCGGGCGAGGGCCGCAGTCGCGCCATTACTTTGCGCACCAATGTGGACGACATGGTGCCGTTGGATCATGACCACCCTTTGCGCGTGGCTTTTGATGCGGCGGGCGAACCCCGGCCCTACATAAAAGTGCGCGGGCAGCTCGAGGCGCGGCTGAACCGCGCGGTCTACTATCAGCTGGTCGACTTGGGCGAAGCCGCTGCCGACGACGATCATGTGTTCGGTGTCTGGAGCAGCGGAACGTTCTTCCCTCTGGGCAAAGTATGACCGCGCCCGGTTTGAAAAACACAGCGAACATCGCCGACGGGCTCACGCGCGATCTCATCCGCGCGCGCCTGAACCTGCAACGCGCGCCCAAACTGCGCGGCGATGTCGCCATCGCCATGGCGCTGATGAACGAAGGCAAGCTCGAGCCGCACGACTTCGCGGCCTACGGCCAGGTCCCATCGACGGGCATTCCCTATGCCCAAGGAGCGGGTGCGCCCGGCGTGAAGATCAAGCGCAAGCCCGCCGCCGTGCTGGTGCCGCTGATCGAAACCGCGCATGGGTTTTCGGTGCTGCTCACCAAGCGCACGCCGGACTTGAAGGAGCACTCGGGCCAGATCGCGTTTCCGGGCGGGCGCATGGAACCCACCGATGAAAGTGCGGCGGCCTGCGCCCTGCGCGAAACCGAAGAGGAGACAGGCTTGCCGCGGAGCGTTGTGGAAGTGCTGGGGGCGCTCGATCCGTACCTGACCATCACGGGCTACGAAGTCACACCCGTGGTCGGCGCGGTCACGCCGCCCTTCACGTTGAAGCCCGACCCGGTGGAGGTGGCCGAAACCTTCGAGGTGCCGTTGGATTTTCTGATGAACCCGGCCAATCACCATCGTGTGGAGCGCGAGTACAAGGGCCTCACCCGCGCCTACTACGCCATGCCCTACGGCCAGAAATACATCTGGGGCGCCACGGCGGGCATGATCCTGAACCTGTTTGAAGTGCTGGCGGCCGCGCCATGATCCGCATTCTTGTCACGTATCTGGTGCCCTTCCTGCTGCCGCTTGCGGGCTATGCGCTCTGGATTTGGTACCGTACGCGTTATGCCGAAAAGCACGGCGGCGAAGCGCCGAAGTTCGAGAAAGGGCCGTGGCCCTTGATGCTGTTCTTAGGTGCGCTGCTGTCGCTGTCGGTGTTGGGCGTCAGCGCGCTGATGACAGGCAGCGCGCCGGGTGACGTGTACGTGCCGGCGCGCGTCGAGAACGGCAAACTGGTGCCGGGCCACACCGTCAAACCGCCTTCAGCAACGCCGGAGCAGCCGCAGTGAGCCATGCCTTTCCCTGGATGGCCGATGACGCGGTGAAACGCATCATGACGGCGCTGGGCGCGCCGGCGGTTGATGTGCGCTTTGTCGGCGGCTGCGTGCGCGACGCTCTGGCGGGCCGCGCCATCGGCGACATCGACATCGCAACCCCGGAAAGACCCGAGGCCGTGCAAAAGCGGCTAGAGAACGCGGGCGTCAAAACCATTCCCACGGGTTTGCAGCACGGTACAGTTACAGGAATCGTTGATGGCCGCACCTTCGAGATCACCACCTTGCGCCGCGACACCGCCTGCGACGGACGGCATGCGGCGGTGGAGTTCACGGCAGACTGGAAAGAAGACGCAAGCCGTCGCGATTTCACCATCAATGCCATGTCACTGACGGCCGCAGGCACGCTTCACGATTATTTCGGCGGCGAGAAGGATTTGAAGGCGGGCGTTGTGCGGTTTGTCGGTGCTGCGTCCGACCGCATTCAGGAAGATTACTTACGCGTGCTTCGCCTGTTCCGCTTTCATGCGGTGTTTGGGCGCGTGCCCATCGACGCCGAAACGTTGAAAGCCTGCGCGCTGCATACGGACGGCTTGAAGGTTCTCTCGGCCGAACGCATCCGGCAGGAAATGGCGAAGCTGTTAAGCGCGCCCGCGCCCGTGGCCAGTGTCGCGCAGATGCGCGGCTGCGGCGTGCTGCAGGCGCTGCTGCCCGAAGCCGAAAGCGGCAACATGCTGGCCGCCCTTTTGGCCGTGGAAGCGGCCATGGGGCTGACGCCCCAGTGGGTGCGCCGCCTGGCTGCCCTGGTGCGCCCGACGATTCGGGTGCGCGACCTGACCGCACGGCTGAAGCTGACGAACGCCGAGGCCGACCTGTTGGCGTTTCTGATGGGCCCCCAGCCGCAATTAAAGCCTGACATGCGCGTGGCCGCCTTCGATCTTCTGCTGTTCCGTCACGGCCGTGACCTGATCGTCGAGCGTATGGCGTTAACGGCGGCGCGCGACCCCAAGCCCGACCCGTGGCGCGCGCTGTTTGAACGCGCCGCCGCCTGGGCGCACCGGCCCTTGCCGATTTCCGGGGATGATCTTCTGGCGGAGGGCGTACCGCCCGGTCCCGCAGTGGGCCGTGCTTTACGCGCCGCCGAGGAATTCTGGGCCGAAAGCGGATTTCAAGC
>JAEUKM010000089.1 GCA_016793085.1 Rhodospirillaceae bacterium | reverse complement strand
AGCGCGAAGTGCCGCACCCACTCGTCATCCGTCAGCGCGTCAAGGCCGGTGCGCGCGGCCCAGGGGTCATTGCGGTAGCGGATGACGTGGCTGGGAAAGCGCGCGGGCAACACCACGTCGAAAAAACCTTCGCCCAGATCGGCATGGATGGGTGCTGGCCGGTAGGCGTTACTGATCGGCATTAATTTGAGGCAGCCTTATTTTGAAATAGTCCGTCGATGAAGCCAGCCGTGTCGCTCAGGGTCGGGGCGCGGCCACGGAAGGGCTTGGCCATGGCCAGAATGATGCCCACATGCGCTACATCGGGATAAACGATGTGCGTAACGTTCTGACCAGCCGCTATCAGCGCTGCCGTCAGGTCCACCGAATTGTACGGCCCCACGGTCGTGTCGTCGGCGCCATGCAACAGCAGCATGGGCGGGGCCGGGTTGGCCGCGTAGATCACCGGGCGCACGATGTTGGGGTCTTTCAGGTGCCCAAACACCGCGCGCGTGACCCTGAACTCCAAGGGCGCGAAGGAATACGGCCCCGCCAGTCCCACAAAGCCTTTGATGGTTTCACGCGGCAGGTTTACGGCCTCTAGGAATTGCGGGTCCAGCGCCAGAAGCGCCGCGATGTGCGCCCCCGCCGAGTGCCCCATGAGCACAATCTTATCGGGGTTGCCGCCGTAGCGCGCGGCGTTCTCCACCGTCCATTTCAGCGCCGTGGCAGCATCCTCCACAAAGGCGGGGTACACCGCCTCGGGGTGGACGCGGTAATCGGGCAGAACGGCCAAGTACCCTTGCGCCGTCAGGGCCTCGGCCACGAAGCGGTAGGTGCTTTTCTGGCCCCCCGCCCAGGAACCGCCGTAGAAAAACACCACCACCGTGCGCCCGCCCGGCGGGGCTGCCGTTTTGGGTTCGTACACATCCAGGCCCTGGCGCGGGTTGGAGCCATAAGTGGATGCATGTTTCGTGTAGCCGTCGCCGGGCACGATGAAGTTCAGGGCATCGGCCGCCGAACAGCCCGCCAGGGCCAGCGCGGGCCAAGCCACGCACAGGCAGCGCAACATCGTTCTGACAACGCGGAAAAAACTCATGACCAGACCGGGAACCAAAGCAAAACAACGCAACTTGCGTTAAACACTAACCGACTTAAGTTCAATCATCACTTTGATCTTCACGCGGGCAACCTTACCCTGCCTCGACCGTTATCGGAGCCCCCCATGAAATACCTGCACACCATGGTCCGCGTCACCGACCTTGCCGCCTCGCTGGATTTTTACTGCAACAAGCTGGGCCTGAAGGAACTGCGCCGCACCGAGAACGAAAAAGGCCGCTTCACCTTGGTTTTCCTGGGGGCGTCGGAGAACCCCGACGCCCAGGTGGAACTGACGTACAACTGGGACCCCGAGGTTTATACGGGCGGGCGCAACTTCGGGCACCTGGCCTATGAAGTGGATGACATTTATGCGACGTGCGACAAGCTGATGAAAGCGGGTGTGACCATCAACCGCCCGCCGCGCGACGGGCGCATGGCCTTCATCCGCTCGCCCGACCAGATCTCCATCGAGCTTTTGCAAAAGGGCGGCTCGCAGCCGCCTCGGGAGCCCTGGGTGTCGATGCCCAACACCGGCACATGGTAATGTAACACCCGCCATGCCCATCGCCCTGCCCGCCGAAGCCACCTCTGCGTTTCTCTACGCCTTTTCCATGCTAGGCGTGGCGGTGTTTGCCGCCTCGGGCGCCTTGGCCGCGGCGCGCAAGAACCTCGATCTCATCGGTGTCGCGGTGCTGGCCATGGTGACGGCCACGGGCGGCGGCACGGTGCGCGACGTGCTGATCGGCCGCACGGTGTTCTGGATCGCCGACCCCAACCACATCTGGGTCAGCCTGCTGGCCACCGCCGTGACCATCGCCTGGGTGCGCTATTTCCAGCCGCCGTACCGGGCGCTTCTGTATGCCGACGCGATTGGATTATCGTTCTTCGCCATCATCGGCGCGCAGATCGCCGAAACCGCGGGGTTGCCTGCGCTGGTCATCGTCCTGATGGGCACCATCACCGGCACGGCGGGCGGCCTGCTGCGCGACGTCTTAAGCGTGGAAGTACCGCTGGTGTTCCGCAAGTCCGAGCTTTACGTCAGCACGTGCATTGTCGGCATTTCGGTCTACGTGCTGCTGCGCTGGCTGGGCCTGGCCGAGGCGGCCGCGGGTTCGGCGGGGGCCGCCGTCATTCTGGCCCTGCGGCTCTCGGCCATTCACTGGGGCTGGATGCTGCCGGTCGTCAGTCTCGGCAAAGACAAACCCGAGGACCGCTGAAAAGTCAGTGCACGGAAACGGCGGTGCCGGGCAGCTTGCTGACGCGGGCCAGCAGGTATTCCAGATCGTCGTTGTCGAAATCGACGCCGAAGCTTTCGTATTGCGTCAGGATGCGCTCGACCACACGGCGCGCATAGCGCTCGGCATCCTGATCACGGCCATCGAACTCGGTCTGGCCCGCCACGATCAGCGCCACCTGGATGGCCGGGTAAAGCGCCTGCGACAGCCCGGTTTTGCTCCACAATACTTTCAGCCCGTTGCCGCCCGGATCGTGGATCAGGAGGCGCGCATTGCCCACGGGCACGCCCGCCAGTTCGGCGATGGCGTTCTCGAAAAAGCGCACATTGCCCATGCACAGCGCCCGTAGCACCAGCGAGCCCGTCAAGCGGCCGTTGGTTTTCAACTGCCGGGCCAGCGATTCCAGGCTTTCGTCGGTCACTCCCATGGCCAGGCCGGCGGTCGCGCGCTCGCGTGTCTGCAGCACCAGGTCCATCGCCATGTCGGCCGAGATATGATGCTTCTGCAGGATGTGCGTGCGCAGGTGTTCGGCCACCTGGGTCACGATGCGCTCGGCCACGGTCACGGGCAGGCTGGCGCGGTGCGCCAAGGGCGTTTGCACGGCTTCGCTGTAACCGAAGCGGTCAACAACCCGGTGGAAGGTGGCTTCGGTAATCTCGGCGCCGGCGTTGCCCACCAGCTTGGCGACCACCGCTTCCGAGCCCTTCTCGGTCAGCGCATCAGCCACCGCCGCGGGCACGGCCTTGCGCCCGGCGATGGCCTCGAACTTCGCCTGGCTTTGCTGGCTAGAGATGATCTCCACCAGGTCGTCCGAGGTCAGCACCTCCGAGAACGACAGCATGGGCAGCGACACGGGGTCCACGTCCTGGGCCAGAGTAACCGCGATGTCGCGCGGCACGTTGGGATTGTGCTTCAAGTTGGCCGACAGCGCCTCGCGCACGCGCACTTCGGCGTCTTTCACCATGAGGCGGAAAATGGTCTCGGCCAGTTTCAGTTCGGCCGGGCTGAAGCGCCCCGATGAGAATTCCTGCGCCAGCTTGGTAGCAGTGCCGACGCGCGCCGTGGTCGACGGGTCGGTCGCCAGGCGGGTCACATCGTCCATCGTCAATTTGGCCACTCCGCTGCCTCACACGCTGAACATTGGAGGAGCCCCGACTCCATTGCCGGTTACCGCATTGAATTTGCCGGGGCTTTTGCACTATCGTCGGGGTGCGGGCATCATCTTACACCAGCCGCCTAGGGATTCAATCGGCCCGCCGTCCGGCTTGCGAAAGCCGGCCCCGCGTGGTGTTGGAGGGGATATCGCGCATGGCGATTGATCTGAAAAATCATATCCGGCAAATCCCCGATTTTCCGAAGCCGGGCATCAATTTTTTCGACATTTCCACGCTGATTGCACACCCGCTGGCCTGGCGCGAAGCGGTGGAACGCTTGGCGGCAGCCGTGAAACCCTGGGCCCCCGATATTGTCGCGGGCATCGATGCGCGCGGCTTCATCGTCGCCTCGCCGGTGGCTGTTGCATTGGGAACAGGCCTGATGATGGTGCGCAAGAAAGGCAAGCTGCCGGGGCAGGTCAGCCGCGCCAGCTATGGCCTGGAATACGGCACCGACGAAGTGGAAATCCAGCACGACGCGGTGAAGCCCGGCCAGCGTGTGGTGATCCTGGACGACCTTCTGGCCACCGGCGGCACCACCATGGCGGCGGCCAAACTGGTGCGCCAGCACGGCGGCACGGTGGCGGGGACCGGCTGCCTGATCGAACTGGCGTTCCTGAAGGGCCGCGCAAAGCTCGATATGCCTTTCGCTACGCTGGTCAGCTACGACAGCGAATAGCCCGCGCTTATCTCTGGTTCCACTTGGCGACGACGGACGTGGCAACTGCGTTGCCCACCACGTTGGTGGCGCTGCGCCCCATGTCGAGGAACTGATCCACGGCCAAAATCAGCAGCAAACCTTCCTCGGGGATACCGAAGAAC
>JAEUKM010000010.1 GCA_016793085.1 Rhodospirillaceae bacterium | reverse complement strand
GGCAACGAGTTTAAGGGCCGCGTGACAGCCGAAGCGTCGAGCTGGAACTCGCACGATTTGAGCCTCTCGTTTGAAGGCCCGATTGTCGAAGACAAGTTGGCTGCACGCGTGACCGGCCGCAACTTCCGCCGCGGCGGTCAGTACACCAACTTCACAAATCCGACCTCCGAGAAACTTGGCCGCCAGACAACCGGCGCGGTGTCCGGGTCTGTCGTCTTTACGCCGACGGACAGCTTCAAAGTGAAGGCCTTTGCAAACTGGTTCGAGGACAACGACGGCCCGCCGGCGCAAGCTGCGCTGAAAGCGTCCGAATTCAACGGCCGCCCGCAGGCGGACGGCTCCTGCGCTTCGTTCGCCACCGCACCGCCAGGAACCGCGTTTGGCGGCCAAATCGCCAACAGCCGCGCCTCGTTCGGTTACTTCTGCGGCACGCTGCCCAAAGTGAACGATACGATCAAGCGCCTGATTTCGGGCGATTACGACTTCAGCAACCTCGCCACGCGCAACGCCATCTTTAACCCGAACCGGAACTTCATCCTGTTCGATCCCCAATTCAAGCAGGACGGCGGCATTAAGCGCCACGCGTTCCAGGCGGACATCCGCATGGATTACGAGCATTCGTCGGGTTACAACTTCAGCTCGCTCAGCGCCTACCACCGCGACAAGGCGATGACGATCCTTGACCTGAACTATCGTGACGGTCATGACCGCGTGAACCCCAACTTTACGCCGGCGACGGCCGCCACGCGCGTGCCGTGGATGCAGTTCATCCAGGTGTCGCAGAGCAAGACCCGCGACTGGAGCCAGGAGCTGCGCATCACTTCGCCGCAAGAAGACCCGCTGCGTTTCACCTTGGGCGGCAACTACCTTGATGCGCATACGCCGGGCGGCCCGGTCTACGGCATCAGCCAAAACGGTCCGAACTTCTCCTCGTCGATCACGGCGGGCGACATCAATACGCCGGCGGTGTTCGGCGCGGCCTACTACGACTTCACCAGCGCACTGACGTTGAGCCTTGAGGCCCGGTATCAGTGGGACAAGATCAAGAGCACGCCGAAGATCGGCATTACCGGGGCCCCCGTTCCGGCGCCGGTGCCGATTTTCCAGGATACGTTCAAAAGCTTCTCGCCGCGCGTATCGTTGGATTACAAATACGCCGAAGGCTCGACGGCTTACGCACTGTTCTCGCGCGGGTATCGCCCGGGCGGCTTCAACACCGGCCTGGCCACGATTTGCCCGGGCGTCAACCTTGCTTTGAATCCGGCCGCAACGTGTCCTGCGCTGGATGCTTTGCGCGCCGTCGTGCCGAACGCCGGCCTGTCATTCGACCAGGAAAAGGTGGACAACTACGAAATCGGTTTGAAGTCCACGTGGCTTGACGGCCGCGCCCGCACGGTACTAACCGCCTACTATGACGAGTGGATCGGCGGCCAGGTCGCCAACTCGATCCCGGTGTCGATCCCGGCCACGCCGACAAGCCCCGCGGTCACCAACTTGATCCCCCTGACCGTCAACAATGGCAAGGCTGAACTGAAGGGCATCGAGTTCGAAGGCCAGATCCAGGCGACCGAGGAACTCAAGCTGTCGGGCACATTTGGCCTCAACGATACCGAGATCAAGACCTACGGCGCCGGTATCGGTCAATGCTCCGACTGTAACAACATCTACGGCAGCTTCGGCGGCGCTATCGGCAATCGCCTGCCGACGACACCGAAGTACACCTGGACTTTGTCGGCCGAGTACACCGATGAGTTCACTGCGGACTATGATTGGTACAGCCGCGTCGACTACCAGCATCAAGGCTCGAAGTTCACCGACTTCTCGAATGTTGCGAAAGTCGGCACCCGCGACGTCTTGAACGCCCGCATCGGGGTGCGCAACGAGACCATGTCGATCGAAGCGTTCGTGACCAACCTGACGAACGACAAGACGATGCTGTCGGCGTTGCTGGGCGTGGACGTGTTCACGTTCATCATTCCGCCGAACAAGAACGAAATCCGCTTCTCGCCGCCGCTGCCTCGTGCGGTTGGCGTGCGCGCCAGCTATAACTTCTAAACGCTGCTTAAAAGCGTCTGACGGAAAAGGCCGGGAGCGATCCCGGCCTTTTTTCTATGGCGCTTGGAGCGCCTCAGATCGGCAGGCAGGTGGTTACTTTCACCTGTTTGAGGGCAAAGCTGGTGTCGACCGTATCGACGCCGGGCAGATGCAGGAGGGTCTGCTTCATGAACTTCTCGTACTCGGCGATGCTGCCGACCGCGATGCGGAGCAGGTAATCGCGGCTGCCGCTCATCATGAAGCACTCGATGATCTCGGGGCAGTTTTGCACCGCCTTCTCGAAGTTCTCCAGAATGTCCTCGTGATGATGCTCTAACTCGACCGTGCACAGCACGTTGACGCCTTTGCCCACGCGCTCGCCGTCGATGATCATGCGCTTGCCGATAATCACGCCCTCGTCCTTCATGCGGCTGACGCGCCGCCAGCAGGGGGTGTGCGACAGGCCTACTTTTTCCGCCAAGTCCTGCATGGAGACGTCGGCGTCCTCCTGAAGAATTCGCAGGATTTTCAGGTCGTTAGCGTCCAGTTTAGAAGCGGTGGATTCAGCCATAATAGGATACTCATCCTAAAATCATTGGTTCGGACGAAATAGTTCGCAAAGACTGACCTATCGTCTTGTGATAGCCATAACCTATTCAGAAAATCGTGCCAAGGCACGGTTTTGCTGGCCAAAGGGAAGGCCCAAGGGATGGGCCCAAGGGAAAGTTGGTCATGCGCGACATTACTCTCGATCACCGTTACGCCGCAGAATCAGGGCAAGTTTTAGCCACGGGCCTGCAAGCCCTGGTGCGCCTGCCCTTGGAGATCGCCCGCCTCGACCGCGCGCGCGGCCTCAACACCGCGGGCTTCATCTCGGGCTATCGCGGCTCGCCCTTGGGCGGCTACGACCAGGAACTGGAAGAGGCCGGATCGTTCATGGACAGCGCGCGCGTCGTCGTGCAGCGCGGCGTGAACGAAGAGTTGGCCGCCACCGCCGTGTGGGGCACGCAGCAGGTGGGTTTCCTGCCGGGCGCGAAATATGACGGCGTTTTCGGGCTGTGGTACGGCAAGGCCCCGGGCCTTGACCGTTCCATCGACCCCATGCGCCACGCCAACTTCGCCGGCACGGCCGCCAAGGGCGGCGTGGTGGTGCTGGCCGGCGACGATCCCGAGTGCAAATCCTCCACCCTGCCCAATCAGAGCGAATTCGGCCTGATCCATGCCGAAATTCCGGTACTGAACCCCAGCGACGTCCAGGACGTGCTGGATTTCGGCGTCATTGCGCACGCCATGTCGCGCTATTCCGGCTGCTGGGTGGGCGTGATCGCCTCTACCGACAACATGGACAGCCACGCGGTGATCGACGTGGGCGCCGACCGTTACGCCCACCTGCCCCAGCCTGATCCCACATTAGATGTGCACATCCGCGCACAGGACGCGCCCAACAACCAAGAATCGCGCATCCGTAACGTGAAACTTCCGGCGGCGCTGAATTTCGCCCGCCAAGCAGGCGTGAACCGCACCGTCATCCAGAGCCCGCGCCCCCGTTTGGGCCTGGTGGCCACGGGCCGCGCCTTCAGCGAACTCATGCAGGCCCTGCAAGACTTGAAGCTCGATGCCGAAACGGCCGCCAATCTTGGCATCAGCGTTCTGAAAATCGGCATGCCCTGGCCGCTGGACCACGACGCCATGCGTGAATTCGCAAGCGGCCTGGAAGAGATCATTGTCATCGAGGACAAGCGCGCGCTGATCGAAACTCAGATCAAAGAGGCGCTGTACGACCTCGAACCGGCCAAGCGCCCGCGTGTGGCGGGCAAGTTCGACGCGCATGGAAAAGCATTACTGCCCGACAGCGGCGTCATCAGTGCCGCGCAGATCGCGGCCGTCGTGGCCGGGGCCCTGCCCAAGAACGTCGTCACACTCGCCGACGTCAAGCAACGCATCCGCGGCGAGCGCGGCAGCAGCGGTGCTGAGACGCGCGACCCGTTCTACTGCTCGGGCTGCCCGCACAACCGCTCGACCAAAGTGCTTCCCGGCAGCCACGCGCTGGCAGGCATCGGCTGCCATTACATGGCGCGCTGGACCAACCCCGCCACCACCTTCTTCAGCCAGATGGGCGGCGAAGGCGTGCAGTGGCTGGGCCAGGCCCCCTTCACCGATACGCCGCACATTTTCGCCAACCTGGGCGACGGCACCTATTTCCATTCGGGTCTCTTGGCCATCCGTCAGGCCGTGGCCGCCAAAGCCCGTATCACCTATAAGATTCTTTTTAATGACGCCGTCGCCATGACGGGCGGCCAGAGTGTCGACGGGTCACTGGATGTTCCCGCGATCACGCGCCAGTTGGCCGCCGAAGGCGTCGGCCGCATCGCCGTCGTGGCGGAAGACATCGGACGTTACGCGAACATTTCCACGCTCGCCCCAGGCGTGACCGTGCATCCGCGCGACGATCTGCAAACCGTTGAAGCCGAACTCCGCGACTACACGGGCGTCAGCGCCATCGTGTACGACCAGATGTGCGCCGCCGAGAAACGCCGCCGCCGCAAGCGCGGCCTGATCGCCGAGCCGCCCAAGCGCGCCTTCATCAACGAACTGGTGTGCGAGGGCTGCGGCGATTGCTCGGCCAAGTCCAACTGCATTTCGGTGGAGCCGGTTGAGACCGACCTGGGCCGCAAGCGGCGCATCAACCAGTCGGCCTGCAACAAGGATTTCACCTGCGTCGAGGGCTTCTGCCCCAGCTTTGTTACCATCACCGGCGGAACTTTGCGCCACTTCAACACCGATACGATCCTGGCCGACGCTGCTGTGTTGCCTCAGCCCGTACCGGTCGCGCTGACCGGCGCTTACAACAGTCTTCTTTCGGGCATCGGCGGGCTGGGTGTGACGACACTCGCAGGTATTCTGGCCATGGCGGCGCACCTGGACGAACGCACCGTGCGCACGCTTAATCGGACTGGACTTGCCCAGAAAGGCGGGGCCGTGGCCTCGCATGTGCGCATCGCGGCCAATACCGGCGATGTGGCCACGCCTGCGGTGCCCATGGGCGGCACCGACCTGCACCTGGCCTATGACATGATCGTGGGCGCCGGCTCCAACGCGTTGTCGCGCAGCGATGCGGCGCGCACGGTGACATTACTGAACACGCACCTGAACCCCACCAGCGCCTTCGTGCGCAACACCGACAAGGTGTACGACACGGCGGCCCTGGAAACGAAACTGCGCAGCGCCGCGCGCCTGGTGGAAACCATGAACGCCCGCGACCTGGCTGAAACTTTCCTGGGCAACGAGCTTTACGGCAACATGATCATGCTGGGCTATGCCCTGCAAAAGGGTTGGCTGCCGGTGTCCATGACCGCGCTGCTGAAAGCCATTGAATTGAATGGCGCCGCCAAGCAACAGAACCTGCGGGCGCTGTCGCTGGGCCGCGTGGCCGCCGCTGCCCCCGTGAAAATCGCGGGCTATACGGCCAACTTGAAAAAATCCATCTCGCCGCGCCCGGCGGCACATCTGGCAGAAGTCATCAGCACGCGCATCGCGTATCTCACCGCCTACCAGAATGCCGCTTACGCCGCGCGCTATGCGGGCCTGGTACAGCGCGTTCAGGACGCCGAGCAGACCCTGGGCAACTCCACGCGCCTGACCGAAGCCGTCGCGCGCGGGGCCTTTGCCGCCATGATGATCAAGGACGAGTATGAAGTGGCGCGCCTGCTGACCGACCGCGCCTTCGCTCAACAGATCGACGATACCTTCGCGGGCGATTTCAAGGTGTCCTACCACCTCGCCCCGGCGTTCCTGGCGCGGAAAGACAACCGGACAGGGATTCCGCGCAAGATGACCTTC
>JAEUKM010000009.1 GCA_016793085.1 Rhodospirillaceae bacterium | reverse complement strand
CGCGCTGGGCCCACGGCAACACTGTGCTGATCGGTGATGCTTGCCACGCCATGCATCCGGCGCGCGGGCAGGGGATGAACGTTTCCATCCGTTGCGTCGCCAAGCTGATGAACCTCCTGCCTGACGTTGGTGAAATGGTTGATGTCGAAATGGTGGCGCGGCGCTTGCGTGCCTACGAAAGCAGCGTCAAGCCCGCCATCGACAAGGTGCTGGCCGACAATCACGCCCGCGGCGAGGAAATGGACAGCTTGGATCCGGCCGTAATTGCCCGCAGCGCCGCCGCCATGAAGGTGATCCAAAACGATGCCGAAATGTTGCGGCGTTATCGTCTGGTCAGCGCGGGCTATGCCGATCCGCTGGGCGCCCCCAATACGCTTTAAAAGCGCTTAGCCGCGCGGCGGCGGGGGCTTTTTCTTCAAGAGGGCTTTGAGGACGACAACCTCGATCAGGTACCACAGCACCGTCGCGCCGAGGACGAACCCGGCCACGTCCCAGGCCGACGAGATTTTAATGCGCGACAGCGAGATCAGGACGAACGCGCACAGGCCGAACACCAGCGAGCGGAACATCGTCAGCATGAAGGCTTTGTTCATGGGTGGCCTTTGCGGCAAAACCGGTATCAACGCGACAGTAGCGTATCAAAACAAAAAATGAATCCCTGCGCAACGCAAGGTTACGTGTTTGTGGGCTTTCGGTGCGGCCCAGGACTGGCTGGGGCTGTTCATCCTGCGCTGCACGCGCCGGAAACCACTGGAAACCAATATCGCCGCGCGACATAACCAATGCATAACGATGACAGCCGTAAATGGGCTTCCTGCCATGTCAGAACACCCCCGCATTTCCGCTGCTCCGCCCGCCGGGCAGCCCAAACCGCCTGCACCCTTGGGCGCGCACCAGGGCCTGATCGACCAGTTGCGGCAGGTTGTGGGCGCGGACCATGTGAAGTGCGCCGATGCCGACCGGCTGTTCTATGCCGAGGACACGTTCCGCAGTTTCGAAACGCCGCTGGCGGCGGTCGAGCCCGCCTCGGTCGATGAACTCAGCCGTATCGCGGCCGTGTGCGGCCGGAATGGTGTGGCCCTGGTGCCGCGCGGCGGCGGTATGAGTTACACCGACGGCTATCTGCACACACGTGCGGCTTCGGTGGCCGTCGATATGCGCCGCCTGAACAAGATTATCGAGATCAACGAAGCCGACATGTATGTCACCGTTGAGTGTGGCTGCACCTGGGCCGAACTGAATACGGCCTTGAAGGCGCGTAACCTGCGTACGCCCTACTGGGGGCCGCTGTCGGGCTTACGCGCGGTGGTGGGCGGGGCGCTGTCGCAGAACTCCATCTTCTTCGGCTCGGGGCTTTATGGGTCCGCGGTTGAACAATGCATCGGGCTGACGGTAGTGCTGGCCGACGGCACCGTGCAGCCCCTCGGCGGTCACGCCATTCAGAACGGCAAGCCGTTCATGAAGCACTATGGGCCCGACACCATGGGCCTGTTCCTGGCCGATGCGGGGGCCATGGCCCTGAAGGCCGTGGCGACGCTGCGGCTGATGCGCCGCACCGAGCACCGCAAACACATCGCTTATGGGTTTAAAACCGCCGCCGCCATGGCCGAGGCGCTATCGGGCCTGTCGCGCGAGGGCATCGCCGCCGAGGCCATGGGCTTCGACGCCGGGCAGCAATCGGCGCGCGCCGTGGAAGCCAAGCGCAGTTTCAAGGAAGATTTGCAAACGCTGTTCAAGGTGATCTCGAACGGCGGCGTGATTGATGGGCTTAAAGTGGCGCTGGCCGGGCGCGGCTATTTGAAGAACGTGCCCTACGGCATGCATGTTGCTATTGAAGACAAAACCGCTGCCGGTGTGAACGCGCTGTTCAAAAAAGCCCGCGCCATCTGCAAGGCGGCGGGCGGTGCGCCTATGCCCGCGTCCATCACCCGTATCGTCCACGCCGATCCCTTTGTGCCCCCTGATTCCATCCTCGGCCCCAAGGGCGAGCGCTGGGTGCCGGTGCACTGCATCGTGCCGCACAGTCAGGCGGTAAGCATTCTGGACAAAGTGCAGGCGCTCTACGCCCGCTACGAAACGCTAAAGGCCCAGCACAACATCCGCACCGGCTTCCTGCTGGTGACAGTGGGTAATTACGGCTTTTTGATCGAGCCGGTGTTCTTCTGGCCCGATGCGCGCCTTTCTATGCACGGTCAGGTCATGCGCCCCGAGCATCTGGACCGCTTGCCTACGTATCCCGCCGACGAAGCGGCCCGCGCCGCCGTGCTGCAGATGCGTGAGGAACTGGCCGCATTGTTCGTGCAGGAAGGCGCGGTCAGCATGCAGCTTGGAAAGTTCTACTTGTATGATAAAGCGCTGAAGCCCGAAGCCTGGGCGCTGCTGCAAAAAATGAAAAGCGTGGTGGACCCGGCGCGCGTGGTGAACCCGGGCGCTTTGAAGTTGTAACCCACCTCTTCAATCAAACAG
>JAEUKM010000059.1 GCA_016793085.1 Rhodospirillaceae bacterium | reverse complement strand
GCTCCTGCAGGCAGATTGCCAGCAGGCCCGAGGTCACCTGCTCGCCCGTTGCGACAATCGCATCGTACTCGCGTGCGTCATGCAAGGGGTTGGCTTCCGTGCAGTAGGCGACCAGTTGATTGGTGACACCCGACATGGCCGACACCGTCACGGCAACCTGGTTGCCGCGGTCCACTTCCGCCTTCACTTTTTTGGCGACGTTCTTAATGCGGGCGAGATCGCCCACCGACGTGCCGCCAAACTTCATCACTATGCGCGCCATGCGTTGCGCTACCGTATTTGTGTAAACTGATTGCGAATTCAGCGATTTTTGCCCGGGGGAACCTGTGCCGACCCGCACCCGGACCCTTGAAAAGGCGCGCATACATAGCCAAAAGGTCCTGCCGGAACAAGGCATTCCGCCGAAATAAGGGCTGCGGTCACGGCGTACGGCAATACCCCAAGAAACAAGCCATTTTCGCCGCTAACTCAGCGACTTATATTGCACCCATGAACATGCACGCCGCCCCATCCCCCGACCGGCATTCGACCGCCCTGGCCGACGAAGTCGCCAAGTTCTCGGCCATTGCCGACGAATGGTGGGACCCGGCAGGCAAATTCAAGCCTTTGCACAAGTTCAACCCGGAGAGACTTCGGTTTGTGCGCGACCGCATGGCCCAGCACTTTGGCTGTGACCTGTCCCAGGATAAACCCTTTGCCGGACTGAAACTCCTGGATATCGGCTGCGGCGGCGGGCTGATCGCCGAACCCCTGGCCCGGCTTGGCTTTACGGTCATGGGCATCGACGCCGCCGACAAGAACATCGGCGTTGCCCAACTGCACGCGGAGCGCTCCGGGCTCGATATTCACTACCGCTGCACCACGCCCGAGCAGATGGATGGGACCGAGAAGTTCGACGTGGTGCTGGCGCTTGAAGTGGTCGAGCACGTGGCCGACCTGGATGCGTTCCTGGCGGCGGCGGGCCGCCTGGTGGCGCCTGGCGGGGCGCTGATCGCGGCGACCCTCAACCGCACGCTGAAATCCCTCGCCCTCGCCAAAGTGGGGGCCGAGTACGTTCTGCGCTGGCTGCCGCCCGGCACGCACGACTGGCGCAAGTTCGTCAAACCAAGCGAACTGGCGGCGGGTTTGCGCCGTGGCGGGCTGACGGTGCAGGAGTTGAAGGGCCTGACGTACGATCTCTTCCGCGACCGCTGGGTTTTGGCGGATGATCTGGACGTCAACTACATGATGCTGGCGACCAAGGCCGGATAAGGCCGCAAAGCCCTAAGACGGCTTACGTTTCTTCTTCGGCCAGGGCAGCGCGTAAACCGGAATGCCCTCTTCGTGCAGTTCTTCGGTCTGCTCGGGCGTCGCGTCACCATAGATGCCGCGCTCGGGCGCTTCGCCATAATGAATTTTGCGCGCTTCCTCGGCGAACTGATCGCCGACGTTGTCGAAGTTCTTTTCAATCGCCTCGCGCAATTCGTTGTAGGCCTCGGTCATCTTCTCGACCGCCTGGGCGACGTTCGCATTTGACGATGACGAAGCCGGCGCTTCCGGGGCCGGAGTATTCACGCGTGGAGCCTTGGCCTTTTTCTTCGACGGCGTGATGTTGGGCGCCTGCAGCGCCTTCTGCACCTTCACGCTGCCGCACTTCGGGCATGCCACTTGGCCCGCTTTCACCAGTTTTTCGACAACCGATGAGTTGCGGAACCAGGAATCGAACTGGTGCTCTTTCTCGCAGATGAGACCGTACAGAATCATAGGGCTGATCTAATGCCAGGGCGCGCGGGATGCAAGGATACTATCAGAACCGTGCATTCAAGCTTAACGATGGCACCTTGGCGCGGGTGGCGGCCACCTGGGCCGGGTCGATGTCGGCCACGATGAACCCCGGCTCGGTTCCGGCATCGGCCAGCACCTTACCCCAGGGATCGATAATCAGCGCGTGGCCGAAGGTTTGGCGATTGCCCGCGTGCGTGCCCGTTTGCGCCGGGGCGAAGACGTAGCAGCCCGTTTCGATGGCGCGCGCGCGCAGCAGCACATGCCAGTGCGCCTCGCCGGTGGTTTTGGTGAAGGCCGCGGGCACGGCCAGGAAATCGGCCCCGGCTTGCGCCAACTGGCGATAAAGCTGCGGGAAGCGTACGTCATAGCAGATGGTCAGACCCAACTTGCCCCAGGGCAGATCGATCAGCGCGGTTTTATCGCCGCAGTTGAAGGTCGCACTTTCGTTGTATTGCTCGCCGCCGCCGAGATTTACATCGAACATGTGAATCTTGTCGTACGAGGCCACGACCTCGCCCGCCGGGTTCACCACGAAACTGCGATTTGCCAGTTTGCCGTTCTGCTGTTTGAGACCCAGGCTGCCGCAGTGCAGCCAGATCTTCAATTCCTTGGCCAGCGCGATGAACGCCGTCAGCGCCGGGTGATTCTGTTCAGGCAGCGCCTTGGCGAGGGTGTTCTCGCGGCCCGCTTCCATCATCACCACGTTTTCGGGCAGCAAAACGAATTCGGCGCCCTTGGCGACAGCGTCCCGCACGAATTGCGAAGCGGTTTTGATGTTCGCCGTCATGTCGTTGGAGGCGGTGACCTGCACGCAGGCCACGCGGAACGTTTTGGAAGCACCCGCCATCAGGCTTGCGCCAGCAGAGGATCGAGCTGACCCTGGGCGTCCAGGGCATGAATGTCGTCGCTGCCGCCCACGTGCCGTCCGTTGATGAAAATCTGCGGCACCGTGCGCCCGCCGTTGGAGCGCTCGGTCATCTCCTTGCGCTTGTTCGCATCGGACATGACGTCAAACTCGGTGAAGGCAACGCCTTTGCGCGTCAGAAGGGCCTTGGCCCGGTGGCAATAACCGCAAAAGGGTGAGGTATAGATTTCGACTGTAGCCATGACGGTAACGCATTCACGATAGGAATAGTGTAAGCTGAAACCGCGTTGTTTCAAGGGCCGCGCGGCGCATTCCCTGCTGTAATCTCTCACGCGTGATGTTGGAAACTTTATGGCTGTCGAACGCATCATTCTGTTGGCCGGTGAAAGCGAAGCCCCCTTCCTCGCAGCAATCTTGCGGGCCCACGAGGCCAGGCTGGCGGTCGATCTGGCCTCGAGCGCGGACGAACTGGCCGCCGCGGCGGCCGAGGACTTGGGCCGCACACGCCTGGTGTCGTTTTGCAGTTCGGTGATCGTGCCGGCCAGCATCCTGAACCGCCTACCGGGCCCCGCCTACAACTTCCACCCCGGCCCGCCGGAGTATCCGGGGCGTTATCCCAGCATCTTCGCGATTTATGACGGGGCGGCGCGCTTTGGCATCACCGTCCACGAAATGGCGCCCAAGGTGGATGCGGGCGCCATCGTCAGCGCCGAGTGGTTCGGCATCAGCCCTGAAACCACGCTGCCCCAACTGGACGAACTGACGTTCGCCACCCTGGCCGATAAGTTCCGGGCGCTGTCGTACCAGCTTGCCACCATGTCCCAGCCGCTGCGCCGCCTGCCCTATCGCTGGAGCGGCCGCAAAACCACGCTGGCCGAAGCCGAAGCTTTGCGGCACATCACGCCGGGCATGGATGCGGCCGAGATCGAACGGCGCAAGCGCGCCTGCGGCGGCCAGGTGATCGAAGCGTCTTAGGTTCCAGGCGCGGGAACGCGCGCCAGCACCAGCACATCAACGGCGCGCGCACCGGCCCGGAGAAGCGCGCGGGCGCAAGAATCAGCGGTAGCGGTTGTGGTCATCACATCGTCGATCAGCAGCACCGACCGCCCGGCGATTTCAGATGTATCCTTGACCGCAAAGGCCCCCGCCACGTTTCGACGCCGTTGAGCGCGGTCGAGCCCTCCTTGCGTCGGCGTGGCGCGCGTACGCACCAGCGCCAGGGGCACGACCGGCTTGTTCGTGAGCCCGCCTAAGGCATGTGCGAGAAGTGCCGACTGGTTGTAGGTGCGCATCCACAACCGCCGCCAATGGAGCGGCACCGGCACGATGCAATCGGCGTCATGGCACAACTCCGCCCCGGCGCGGGCCAGCCACTTTGCCAGGTGAACGGCGGCGTCGGTGCGGTCGGCGTGCTTGAATTTCAGCACCAGCGTGCGCGCCGTATCGCGGTAGGCGAAGACAGAGCGGGCGCGCTCGAACGCGGGCCGGTCCTTCATGCACGCACCGCACACAACCTCGTCGTCGATCACTGCCGTCTCGAAAGGCAGGCCGCAGACGTGGCAATAGGGCCGCGTGATGAAAGTGAACTGCGAGAAACAATCGGCGCACAGGCTGCCGGGCTCGTCCACGCCCGCCTCGCACGCCAGGCATTGGGGCGGCAACAGCACGTCGAGTGCGCCCCGGCCCAGCCGGCGCAGCATGCCCAATCCCGCTGCAAGACCTGTTTGCATAGCAGCGAGCATGCCATAAATAGGCCTATGCCCGACAGCATGATGGTATTTGACCGCCTGGCCGTGCGCCGTCACCGCGACCGCGCCGCCGCCACCTTGGCCTCGGCGGATTTCCTGTTCCGCGAAGCCGCAGTACGCCTGCTGGACCGCCTGGACGACGTTACCCGCCGCTTTGCCCTGGCGCTCGATCTCGGCTGCCGCCATGGCGCTGTGGCCGAGGCCCTGAAGTCCCATACGAAGGTGGACCACCTGGTGCAATGCGACCTGTCGCCCGCTTTGGCGCGTCACGCCGCTGCGAATGGCGCCCCCACCTTCGCCGCCGACGAGGAAGCCCTGCCCCTGGCCGAGCAGTCACTGGACCTGGTGCTGTCCAACCTGTCGCTGCATTGGGTGAACGATTTGCCGGGGGCCTTGGTGCAGGCGCGCCGGGCTTTGAAGCCCGACGGACTGTTTCTGGCCACCGTCTTCGGCGGCGAGACCTTGAAAGAACTGCGCGCCTGCCTGATGGAAGCCGAAAGCGAGGTGAGCGGCGGGGCCAGCCCACGCGTTTCGCCGTTTGTCGACGTGCGCGACGCGGGCAGCCTGCTCAATCGCGCCGGGTTCGCGCTGCCGGTCGTCGATGCCGACGCCATGACCGTGACCTACGCCGAGCCCTTGAAGCTGCTGGCCGATCTGCGCGCCATGGGCGAGACCAATGCCGTGCATGAACGTAATAAAAGATTTATGCGCCGCGACGTGCTGGGTCGCGCCTTGCAACTCTACGCCGAGAAATTTGTCGACGCGCGGGGCCGCGTGGTTGCGACCTTCCAGATCGTCACCCTGACGGGCTGGGCGCCCCATGCCTCGCAGCAGAAGGCCCTGCGCCCGGGCAGCGCCTCGGCGCGCCTGGCCGACGCCTTGACAACGACTGAAATTGCCCTGGATGAAAAAGCGCCGCGATGAAGTTTGAGAAACCGCTGATCGAGGGCGTTCTGATCCAACGCTACAAACGCTTCTTCGCCGACGTGCGCCTCAAAGACGGCGGCATCGTTACCGCGCACTGCGCCAACTCGGGCTCGATGCTGTCGGTGAAGGAACCGGGCTGCCGCGTCTGGCTGACGCCCGTGGACGACCCCAAGCGCAAGCTGAAATTCACCTGGGAGATGATCGAGATTGGCGACGGGCTGGTGGGCATCAACACCGGGCATCCCAACAAACTCGTCGCCGACGCCATCGCCGCAGGCCGGATCAAGGAACTGACGGGTTATGACAGCCTGAAGCGCGAACAGAAGTACGGCAAGAATTCCCGCATCGACATCTTGCTGGAAAGCCCGGCCAAGCCCCCCTGCTACGTGGAAGTCAAAAATGTGACCATGAAGCGCAAGCTGGGCCCCGCCTTTCCGGCCGAGTTCCCCGATTCCGTCACCGAGCGCGGCACCAAGCATCTGAACGAACTGGCCGAGGTGGTCCGGACGGGCGGACGGGCGGTGATGTTCTACCTGGTCCAGCGCGATGACAGCCGGCACTTCAAAATCGCCGATGACATCGACCCCAATTACGCCAAAACCTTTGAAAAGGCTGTAAAAAGCGGGGTTGAGGCGATCTGCTATGGTTGTGAGCTGAGCCCCGATGCTATAACCATCGCCAAGCCGTTGACGATGGATTTACCCAAGTAGGGCCTTATCTATCCGCTCAACGCCCCCTGTTTCAGACGCCTTTGGCTTTCGGGCCCGCCAGCCGACACAAGACATGAACATGCAGATGAGAGAAGCGGCCCTGACCCGCCCCCGCGATATCGAGATTCACGGCCCCGAGGCCTTCGCGGCCATGCGCAAGTCCGGTCGGCTCACCGCTGAGATTCTGGATTTCATCACGCCATTTGTGCGTCCCGGAGTCACCACCGGCGAAATCGACCGGCTGTGTCACGAATACCACCTGAAGGCCGGCGCCATTCCGGGGCCGCTCAATTATCGCGGCTACCCCAAATCCATCTGCACCTCGGTGAACCATGTGGTCTGCCACGGCATCCCGGGTGACCGCGTGCTGAAAGACGGTGACATCGTCAACATCGACGTCTCGCCCATCATCGACGGCTGGTACGGCGATTCCAGCCGCATGTATTTCGTCGGCGACGTGAAGATCAAGGCCAAGCGCCTGGTGGAAGTGACCTACGAAGCAATGATGCGCGGCATCCGCGCGGTGAAGCCCGGCGCGACCCTGGGCGATGTCGGCTACGCCATCCAGGCTTACGCGGAAGAACATCGCTTCTCCGTCGTGCGCGATTTCTGCGGACACGGCATTGGCCGTGTGTTCCATCAGCCGCCCAACGTGATGCATTTCGGCGAGCCCGGCGACGGCCTGGTGCTGGAACCCGGCATGATCTTCACCATCGAGCCGATGGTGAACGCGGGCCGCTACGACACCAAAATCCTCGACGACGGCTGGACCGCCGTCACGCGCGATAAATCCCTGTCGGCTCAGTTTGAACACACCGTGGGGGTGACCGAGACCGGTTACGAGATTTTCACGCTCTCGCCCAAGGGCTTCACCTTCCCGCCCTATGGCCCCGAGGCCGAACCAGCCCCCGCGGCGCCGTTTTAATCGGCCGCTATGCTGAAGCACCCTGAACAACCGATCATCCACGGCGCCGATGCCTTCGCCGCCATGCGCCGCGCCGGCCGTTTCACCGCCGACATGCTGGATTACATCACCGACTTAGTGAAACCCGGCATCACCACCGGGGAAATCGACCGCCTCTGCTACGAGTTCCACAAAAAGCACGGCGCGACGCCGGGGCCTCTGGGCTTTCACGGCTACCCCAAGTCCATATGCACATCGGTGAACGACGTGATCTGTCACGGCATTCCGGGAAGCCGGGTGCTGAAGGACGGCGATATCATCAATATCGACGTAACCCCCATCGTCGACGGGTGGTTCGGCGATTCAAGCCGCATGTTCTATGTGGGCAATGTCAGTAAACAAGCCCGCAAACTCTGCGAAGCCACCCACGAAGCCATGATGCGCGGTATCCGCGCGGTGAAACCGGGCGCGACGCTGGGCGATGTGGGCCACGCCATTCAGTCCTACGCCGAGGGCCTGGGGTATTCGATCGTTCGCGATTTCGGCGGACATGGCATCGGGCGCGTCATGCACACGGTGCCGCACGTGCTGCACTTTGGCGCGCCCGGCAAGGGCCTGCGCTTGGAAGCGGGCATGTTCTTCACCGTCGAGCCCATGCTGAACATCGGCGGGCCCGAAGGAAAGACGCTGGCCGACGGCTGGACAGTCCTCACCTGCGACCGCTCGCTCTCGGCGCAGTTCGAGCACACCGTGGCCGTTACCGACACCGGTTATGAAATCTTCACGCTGTCGTCCAAGGGCTACCACCTGCCGCCCTACGGGCCGGGCTGATCCCCGCCATGGCGAACAAGGGACTGGGTGACGCCACCGGCCAGGACTTGTTCGTCGACGCCCCCACCGCCCAAAGCGAAACCGCGCCCGATTATGCCGGGCACCGCCAGCGCCTTCGCGAGCGGTTCCTGACTGCCGGGCCCGGTAGCCTGCAAGACTACGAGTTGTTGGAATTGCTGCTGTTCATGGCCCAGCCGCGCGCCGACACCAAGCCCATCGCCAAGGCGCTGTTGCGTAAATTCGGCAGCTTCGCCGAGGTGATTTCCGCCAACCCCGATGCGCTACGCGACGTGAAAGGCATCGGCGATGCGGGCGTGGCGGCTCTGAAAGCCGTGCAAGTCGCCGCCCAACGCCTACTGCAAACCAAAGTGCGCGAAGCAGACGTGATTTCTTCGTGGAATGCGCTGATCGACTACTGCACAGCCAAGATGGCCTACAACGACGTCGAGCAGTTCCGGGTGCTGTACCTCGACCGCAAGAATAAATTGATTGCTGACGAAGAGCAGCAGCGCGGCACGGTCGATCACACGCCGGTCTATCCGCGCGAAGTGGTGAAACGTGCCCTGGAACTCAACGCCAGCGCCATCGTGATGGTTCATGACAAGCCATTAAACTTGGCCGCGTGAATTATCTAATATTTTCAATGTTCTGAGTATGTGCCGCGAGTAGAATTTTAGTCGCTGTTGGCCGTTGTGTTGGCTGTAAGTCAGCGGCTCGCTCGAACACCGCCACTCACTTCGACGCCCTACCCTAAAACCACATTGTCCAACCGCCAATTTTCATTTGCCCCGGCGAGTGGAAGTTGTGGCTCGCCGTGATCTCTCGACGGAAAGCGCATCAATCAACGGACAACCCAGGTCAGTACCGCTTTCACATGCTCCGACCGTCTTCGTTAGTACAGATTCCATTAGGCGAAGATCGGCGATGCGTTTGCGCACGTCCTGAAGATGGGCGGCGGCTAAATCGCGTGCGTCAGCGCACGATGCTCGACCGCCCGCTGCCAAACGAAGAAGTGCCCTTACATCGTCCAAGGTGAATCCGAGTTCCCTTGCACGCCGCGCAAAGCTTAATCGACTAACATCCGCGGGCCGGTAGCTGCGATAACGACCGCGACGCGCTGGCTTTGGGATCACCCCGATTCTTTCGTAATACCGAATAGTTTCAATATTGCAGCCGGTTCGTCTGGACAACTCACCGATGAGAATAGGGGTTTGCTGCATAGCTAAACTTTCCAAAATTGGCCTTGCGTCTGTAGTCACTACAGACTGTAAGATTGTAGCTTCCCATATTCAAGGAGTCGGATGTGTCGCAACTTGGGATTCAGAATAGTGCCGATGATCGCAAACTGACCTCAGTAAGTGGAAGTTTGCTTACGCTCGGAGGACTGGCCGCCGCGTTTGGCGTTGCTTCCTGTTGCGCCTTGCCCCTCCTGCTCGCCAGCTTTGGCATTGGAACAGCTTGGCTGACGGGCGTGGCACTAACAGCCGTCCCGTATCGTAACCCGTTGCTTATCGTGAGCGCGATTGCCCTGTTGGGCGGGGC
>JAEUKM010000052.1 GCA_016793085.1 Rhodospirillaceae bacterium | reverse complement strand
GTTTGGCTTTAGCCATTTGCACCGTTCATAAGCAGCATCAGCGCGCCGGAAGGGATGGCGGCGCGCATGGATGCAAGGTTCGTGTGAACACGGGTTAAAGCAATCCGACAGAATCCCGGGGGAAAGGCCCCTCTGCCCACGCTCCGGGATGCGGCACCGCAGACTTTTTCACCCCAGCCTTGCGATGCTGCGTGGAAGGTACCACATCATTTTGCGTTCAAAAAATTGTCTGCTCCGACGCGGACATTGTCCGTTTTGTCGCAAGACATTCTGACGCGCGGCATGATCTTCTGGCGAAGCGTTACGATTTAATCGCGGCCCGCCAGAACGACAGTGTGCGCGCCGAGATGGCGTCTTTCCCTTCGTGCGCGGCAATATCCTCAAGACACGCCAATAATCGTTCGGCCTGCACGCCATGGCCGGCATGGCGCAGGAACAACATGATGCGTGTGAGCCGCAGATGGTTGTGGTTGGCGGGCGTCAGCCAATTGCCGGATACCGACTCAAACGAGGGTCCGCGCGCGATGGCCCCGCTGGTACGTTCAAGGCCCAGGAAGTTCAGCATCAGGTCGAAGGCATCCAGAACCTTGGCTTGCAATTCGGGCGAAGCGCGGAACACCGCCACGTCGGCGCTGGTCAGCAGCGGCGCCTCGGGGTTGAAGCGGCTGGGTTCGGGCAGCGGGAAAAGCCACTGGATATAGTCGTGCACCATCTCCAGCCGGCGGTGATCCCAGCTCAGGATCTCGGCGAAACGGCGGCCCGCATGATCGGTGCCGTGGCCTTTGTAGAAGGAGATGACCGCGCTTTCGTGCATGGAACAACACTAGCGCGGCAGAGAGAAGATGGAGATGAAAAAAACGGCACCTGCGGCCGGCGACAGGAACTTGGAGAGAGGGGGATCCCAAGAGCCTGAAAATAAGGGCCGGCCGCAGGGCCGCTTTATGCCTGCCGGAGTAACCCGGCAGGCGCGGGGATTAGGCGGCTTTGGACGTCAGCGCCGCATTGCCCGGGGTGGAGCCCGAGGCAACTTGAACGCGGCGCGGTTTAAGCGCTTCAGGGATTTCGCGCTTGAGGTCGATATGCAGGAGACCGTTTTCCATGCGCGCGCCCACTACCTGGATGTGGTCGGCCAACTCGAAGCGGCGTTCAAACGAACGGCCGGCGATGCCGCGATGGAGATAGGTCACGTCCTCGGTGTCGGCGGCGGATTTGCCCTTGACCGTCAGCGTGTTGTTCTCGACCTGCACGTCGATATCGGATTCGCCGAAACCCGCGACGGCAAAGGTGATGCGGTAGTTGTCGGCGCCGTTCTTGGCGATGTTGTAGGGCGGATACGACACTTGCGCTTCATCGAGGCGCGTGACGGTATCGAAAATGCGCGACAGGTTGTCGAAGCCGACAGTAGCGCGGAACAGGGGGGATAAGTCGAAAGTACGCATGGGTTATTCTCCAATGAGCAATAACAAGCGGCGCAAATTTAAGGAGCGTCCCGGTCAGGGATGCGCGCCCAAAGGGCCGCGCCGTTCGCCCGCAGACCCTGCAAGAGGCATCTGCTGGTATTGCATTTAGGGTGCTCAGCCGCGCCGTCAAGGCCGCGGCGCGCGAAAATCGGATCGGAGAAAAATGAGGGAAATCAGATGGTTATGAAACGGGTACGATTTTGCCCGTCACGTCCATGGGCCCGGCGGTGTTGTTGAGCAATGCTTTGCGGCGCACATACCGCAAGACGCCCTCGGGCCCGAAGCGGCTGGCGCCCATGCCCGAGAGTCCGAACGATTCATGCGCCGTGTCCTGCACCATGGCAGTTAATGAGCCGTCGTTGATGCTGACGGCCCCGCCGTTCAGGCGGCGCGCGACCGGCAGGGCCTCGTCGGCCGTGCCCGCGTACACCGACGCCGACAGGCCATAGACCGTATCGTTGGCCAGCTTCACGGCTTCGTCCACCGTATCGAACGGCATGATGGGAATGACGGGGCCGAAGGTTTCTTCGGTCATCACTTTCATTTTGTGGTTCACATCCACCAGCACTGTCGGTGCCATCCACTTGCCGCCCTTGGTGAGAAGTTCGCCGCCCGCCAGAACCTTGGCCCCCTTGGCCTTGGCGTCCTTGATGTGATCGGCCACGATCTCGGCCTGGCGGTCGAAAATGAAGGGGCCGACAAAGCCATTTTCAGGATCATCCATATCAATGGTTACGGCCTTGGCCTTCTCGACCATCTTGGCGACGAAGGCCTCGTAGATGGGACGGGCCACATAGACGCGCTCGAGCGACTGGCAGGCCTGGCCCGTGGCCGCGACCGAAGCGCGCAAGATGCCCGAGGTCGCCGCGTCCAGGTTGGCCGAGGCCAGCACCACGGCGGGGTCCTTGCCGCCCAACTCAAGAAACACGGGGATGAAACGCTTGGCGGCGGCTTCGGCCACTTTGCGGCCGGTGCGCACGCTGCCGGTGAAGCTAACGAAGTCCACCCGCTCGATCAGCGCGGCACCCGTATCGCCGGGCCCGCGGGCGATGACCAGAATGCTGTCCACCAGCGGCACCTCTTTCAAGGCTTCGCGGATGGGATCGACCCAGCGCGGCGTCACTTCGCTGGGCTTGATGATGACGGCATTGCCCGCGATCAGCGCCGGGAAGGTGTCGATGAACGACAGCAAGAGCGGGAAGTTCCAGGGCGTGATGTTCCCCATGATGCCGTAGGGCACATACTGACCCGAGCCGTGGATGTGCGGGATCATGGTGGGCCTAGCCGGAATATCCACCAGCATGGCCTTGGCGTCGGCCCCCACGCGCGCCAGCACGCCGCGCAAAGCCCCGCATTCCAACTGCGCGATGCGTGACCGGCCCGTGTCGGCCTTCAAGGCCGCCAGTACCTTGTCCTGACGGCGCTCGACGGCCGCGACAAAATCCTCCAGCGCTTTCAGGCGCTCTGCCACCGACAACGCCGCCCAGGCCGGCTGCGTCGTGCGCAGGCGTTTGACGATGTCATCGATCTCGGCCGAGGTGGTGTGCTCGCACTGATAATCGTGAACGCCGGTGCGCGGGTTGCGGGCGGAAAAGACGGGGTTGGCCATAACGACAGTCCGTGACAGAGGAAAGACGGCCAGACCTTAGATGAAATCAGGCCATAAATGAAATCGGCGCTGATCGTCTCAGCGCCGATTCCGAACAGAATGGGAAAATTAGGTCTTAGAACGAATAGACGAAACGGCCGACGACGGCGTGGTCCTTGCCGTCCGAGCGGTCCACCGTACCTTCGTAATCCAGGGTGAAGGACAGGCTGGAACTGGCTTGGATGTTCAAACCCGCGCCCACCAGGATGTAATCGTCGTTGCCCGTGCCGCCCGCGAGGTTGCGCACCTGACCGACATCGTTAGTGACGGACACGGCATGGCGCAGTTCGTCCAGTTCCTTTTCATACACCACGCGGATGTGCGGCATGACCGCCGTGCCGCCCGAGTTGAAGAAGCCCGAGGCCTGCAGGCCGATGGAACCGATGACGCCGGTGTTGCTCTGCTCGGCGACACGGGTGTTGAACATGGCCGCCGTGGTTTCGGTGTAGGCGTCGATGTCGAGGTTGAGATAGCGCACCCCGGCGATGGGACCCACGGAAACTGTATCGTCGCTCATGAGGTCCACGCCCGCATCCAAGGCGACGTAGAAGCTGTTGCCGCTGGTATCACCCAAGGCGGTTGCGCGCTGGGCAAAGCCGGTGTTGCGCACGAGGTCGTAGTTTTCCCAGCTGGCCGCGCTGGACAGGTCGGCCCAGAAGTTGTCGTTGCGGTAGCCGAAGTAGGCGGCGAAGGCCGTGGAGGTGAAGTCCTGCGTGCCGCGGGCGGCATCGAGATCCACATCGCCGTCGACATAGCTGACCGAGCCGCCCAGCACAAAGCCGTCGCTGTACACGCGGTCGAAGCCGATGGTGTAGGCCAGCATGTCGTATTCGAAGCCCGCCACGTTGGCGCCGTTGTCGCGGTCACCGGTGGCGTACTTGACGTTGCCGTAGACGCTGGTGGGCTGGGTCGAGCGTTCGCGGCTGTTGGTCAGGCGCAAGACATTCAGGCGGTCGTTGGTGCCCTGGCGCAGCGTATCAAGAATTTGCGGGGCCAGGTGCGAGGTGACTGCACCCACGCGCGCCACGTTGGCGTCCTGGTCCAAGGTGGCTGCGGCAAAGTTGGCCAGAATGCTGTGGGCCGCTGCCGTGGGATGGATGGGATCGAAGAACACGC
>JAEUKM010000021.1 GCA_016793085.1 Rhodospirillaceae bacterium | reverse complement strand
CACGTAACGGGGCCGGAAAAGACGCATGAGCCTGATCCATGTCGTCATCAGCATCCTGTCCATGGCGGGCTTCGGCTGGCTGGGCTGGCGCATGGCCAACGCGCGCGGCCGCAACCCGGCACCCTGGATGATCGCGGGCGTGATCTTCCCGCCGCTGCTGCTGATCCTGATGTTCCTGAAATCCGCCGAGAGCGAGCCGTCAGAACCGGCGGATGAAAACGCCGGCGCGTAAGGCCGGCTTCACCTTATTCACGTCAATGACGTTTATTTGTTGACGTCGATCACGACGCGGCCGCGCGTTTCGCCGCGTAAAATCTGTTCGCCTAGGGCTTCGATCTTCGAGAGCGGTTCCACTGTCGTCATGGCGTCGAGCTTGCCGAAGTCCAAGTCCTTGGCCAGCCGGTCCCAGGCCTGCACGCGCCGCGCAGTCGCACACGTGACCGAGTTGACCCCCAGCAGCTTCACGCCGCGCAGGATGAACGGCATGACGGTCGTGGGCAGATCGGTGCCGCCGGCCAAACCACACGCGGCCACGGCGCCTTCTTCGTGCGTTTGCGCAATCGCCATGCCGAGAGTCTTGCTGCCCACCGAGTCCACCACGCCAGCCCAGCGGGCTTTTTCGAGCGCGCGCGCAGGCTTATCCAGATCGGCGCGTGCAATGATGTCGGCCGCGCCAAGCTGTTTTAAGTAATCCGCGGCCTTCGGACGGCCGGTGGACGCGACCACGCGGTAACCCAGCTTGGCCAGGAGTGCCACCGCCACCGAGCCCACACCGCCGACAGCGCCGGTTACCAGCACATCGCCCTTGCCGGGTGTCACACCGGCATCTTCCAGCGCCAGCACGCACAGCATGGCGGTGTAGCCCGCCGTGCCGATGGCCATGGCCTGCTTGAAATCGAACGCGGACGGTACGCGCACCAGATAGCCGGCGTTCACGCGCTGCCTGGGCGTGTAGCCGCCCCAGAACGTTTCCGAGAGCCCCCAGCCGTTCACCAGCACTTTATCGCCCGCTTTGTAGCGCGCGTCGGATGACTCCGCGACGGTTCCCGCAAGATCGATGCCGCAGACCATGGGGAACTTGCGCACGATCTTGCCCTTGCCGGTGACGGCTAGGCCGTCCTTGTAATTGAGCGTCGAATACGCCACGTCCACCAGCACGCTCTCTTGGGGCAGGTCGGCATCGGTCAGCGTTCTGAAGCCGCCGGTGTATTTACCGTCCACTTCATCGACAACATAGGCGCGAAAGCTATTCATGGCTCGGTTCCCTCTGGCGTGGCGTGTGTATGTGTGCGCCGACTATTGAAGATGCGCGGCAATGGGGTCAACGGCTTTATGGGCCGCGTTCAGGGCGCTGCCAGCGACAGATACCGCGTGAGGTTGTAGTCGAGCGGGTTGGGCGTCCAGCCCTTCACGGTTTGCGCCACCAGGTTGCGCGTGACGCCATTGAACAGCGGAATGATAGGCTGATCTTTCAGCGCCATCGCCTCCGCCTCGCGCAAAAGGCTTGCGCGCGTTTTCAGATCGGTTTCAACGCCAGCTTTGCCCATCAGCGCATCGAAGGCCGGGTTCCGGTAGCGGCTGTAGTTGGAATTCACCGTGCTCGATTGCAGCACATATAAAAATGTGGAGGCGTCGTTGAAATCTGCCGACCAGCCCGCATAGCCCGCATCGTAATCGCCGCTTTTCAGGGCCGCGAAATGCACGCGGCCTTCGCGGTTGAGCAGTTCCGTCTCTACGCCGATGCGCTTCCACATGCCCGCGACAGCAACTGCAATGCGTTTCAAGTCGTCGTTGGAGGAAAAGCTGTAGGCAAGTTTGAACGGCTTCTGCGGCCCATAACCAACTTCGGCCAGCAGGCGCTTGGCTTCGGCCAGTCTCTGCTCGGGCGTCAGGCTTGCATCGGGGTGAACGGGCGGCGTGTAGTTGGCGATGGCCGGCGGGACGAAATTGTAGGCGGGCGTCTCGCCGGCCTTGGTGATGCGCGTCACCAGAATGTCGCGGTCGATCGCCAGCGACAGCGCCCGGCGCAGCCGCGGATCGGTCAGTTTCGGATCGGCTGTGTTGAGTGTCAGATAATACGTGAGCAGCGAGGGGGCCAACCGCGTTTCGGCGGGCAGGGCCGCGCGCACGGCATCGATCTGCGCGGCCGGGAACTCGATCTGGGCATCAAGCTCACCCGCCCGGAAGCGCGACAAGGCCGAGGTGATGTTCTCAGTCGGGAAATATGTCACCCGGTCGATGCGCGCGTTGGCCGCGTCGTGGAACCTGGCATTGCGCGCAAGCTCGATCTTGTCGTGGGACGACCAGCTTTTCAGCACATAGGCGCCGTTCGAGACCATTGTGCCCGGCTTCACCCAGTCGAGCCCCGCCTTCTCGACCACATGGCGCGGCAGAACGGCAGCGAACGGATTGGCCAGCAGTTCGGGCAGGTATGGCGCAGGATTGGTGAGTTTCAGAATAACGGTTGAGTCGTTGGGCGCGGTCACAGCCAGCTTCTCGGGCGGAAGCGCGCCCGTGTTCACCTCGCGCGCGTTCTCGACGACATACAAAAGCTGCGCGTACTGCGCGGCCGTGGCGGGGTTGAGCAAGCGACGGAACGAGAACACCACGTCGCCAGCCGTCAGCGGTGCGCCGTCGGACCATGTCAGCTTTGGCTTCATCTGGAACGTCCAGGTGCGGCCGTCGGCACTGGCGCTCCAGGACTGCGCCACACCCGCCATGGGCTTGGCGTTGGTGTCGTAGGTGAGGAGCCCCTCGAACAGATCGAGGACGATGTTGGCCTCGTAGTGCGTCTGGTACTTGTGCGGGTCGAGCGAAGACGGCTCGAAGCGGTTGCCGCGGCGTAACGTCGTATCGGCCAAGGCCGGCGGTGCTACAGCCGCCGCCACGGCAAGCAACACAAATACATTCAGAACAGCCTTTTTCATGGGGTTTGCCTCATGTCTCTCGATGTGATATATTTCCGGAAATATTACCGGAAACAGGGAAAGCCCGGAAGCGCATGCCCAAGCCGCAGCAAAAGCAAAAGAACCTAGCCCGCCACCGGCGCGCCCTGAAACAGCGCGGCATTGTCCGCCTGGAAGTGCGTGTGCGTCGGGAAGACGCGCCGCTTGTGCGCCGCGTGGCTGAAGCTCTGACAGACCCCGCACGCGAAGCGAGCGCGCGGGCCGTCTTGCGTGAGGGCTTCGCGGCGCAGGGCGTGGGAGGACTCAAGGCCTTGCTGGCAGCCGCGCCCTTGGACGGGATCGACCTGTTGCGCGCAACCGACATGGGGCGGACTGTTGACCTGTGAGCTTTCTGATCGACACCAACATCATTTCCGAAGTGCGCAAGGGCGCGCGGTGCGACGCCAACGTAGCCCGCTGGTACGAAACCATCGCCGACAGCGATCTCTACCTTAGCGTGCTGGTCGTTGGTGAAATCCGCAAGGGCATCGAAACCGTGCGCCCGCGCGACCCGGCGAAGGCAGACGCATTGGGGGCGTGGCTGGCGACGGTGGACTCGGCGTTCGGCGAGCGCATATTGCCCGTGGATCAAAAGGTCGCCGATGAGTGGGGCCGCATGAGCGCCCTCAGGCCTATCCCCACCGTCGACGGTCTCTTGGCTGCGACCGCCAAAGCGCACCGCATGACATTCGTAACCCGCAACGACGCCGACGTGGCGGGCCTGGGCGCGAGGGTCTTGAACCCGTTCAAAAGCTAGATGATTGCACACAAATTCACGTGAAGAATTACGGCAACCGTTTTTAAGCTAGCCGCCCGATTGCACCTGCGCATCAATGACGGCGAGGGCCGCCAGATTCACCAGACCGCGCGCCGTCACCGAGGGCGTGGTGATGTGGGCAGGCTTGGCCACCCCGAGCATGATGGGCCCGACCGGCAAACCCTTGCCTAAGGTGCGGACAAGGTTGAGCGCGATGTTGGCCGCTTCCAGCGTCGGCATGACGAGAAGATTGGCTGCGCCCTTCAAACGCGAGTTGGGGAAGATGCGGTGGCGCAGGGTTTCATCCAGCGCCACGTCGGCCTGCATTTCACCCTCCACTTCCAGCGCGGGGCATTCCTTCATCAACAAGCGAAGGGCCTTGCGCATCTTGCGCGTCGAAGGTGTGTTGCGCGCGCCGAAGTTCGACGTGGCGATCAGCGCCACCTTCGGCTCGATGCCGAAATCCTTCACCTTGCGCGCCGCCCACTCGGTCAGCTTGGCGATGTCTTCGGCGTCGGGGTCTTCCTCGACGAAGGCGTCGCACATGAACACCGGGCCACTTTCCAGCACCAAGAGCGACAGCGCCTTGGGCCGGTGCGCGCCTTCCTGCAGGCCGAGAATGTCCACCAGATACCGCATGTGCCATTGGTACTCGCCGTAGCTGCCGCAGATCATGGCGTCGGCATCGCCGCGCGCAACCATGAGTGCCGCGATAACGGTGGTGTTGGTGCGGATGATAGTGCGCGCCGTGTCGGGCGAGACACCCTTACGCTCCATCACGCCATGATAATGCGTCCAATACTCGTGATAGCGCGCATCGTCCTCGGGGTTCACCACGTCGAAGTCGCGGCCCGGCTCGAGCCCAAGGCCCAGTTTACGGATGCGATGGGCGATCACCAGGGGACGGCCGATCAGGATCGGCTTGGCGATGCCTTCGTCCAGGATCGCCTTCACAGCAAACAGCACGCGCTCGTCCTCGCCCTCGGCGAAGGCCACGCGCTTGGGGTTGGCGCGCGCCTTGTCGAAGATGGGTTTCATCACGAAGGCGGAACGATAAACAAACTGCTGCAACTTCTGGCGGTAGGCGTCCAGATCGGCGATGGGGCGCGTGGCGACGCCTGACTCCATGGCGGCCTTGGCGACGGCGGGTGCGATCTCCGACACCAGGCGCGGGTCGAAGGGCTTGGGGATCAGGTAGTCCGCGCCAAAGCGCAACTGCTCGCCGCCGTAGGCCGCCGACACCACATCCGACGACGCACCGCGCGCCAGTTGGGCAATGGCATTGACGCAGGCGAGTTTCATTTCCTCGTTGATGGTGGTGGCCCCCACATCCAGCGCGCCACGGAAGATGTAGGGGAAGCACAGCACGTTGTTCACCTGGTTCGGATAATCCGAGCGCCCGGTGGCGATGATCGCTTCGGGCGAGGCCTCGCGCGCAAGTTCGGGGCGGATTTCGGGTTCCGGGTTGGCCAAGGCCATGATGATGGGCCGCGCGGCCATGGACTTGACCATCTCGGGCGTGAGAATGCGCGGCGCTGACAGCCCCAAAAACACATCTGCCCCCGGCAGCGCTTCGGCCAGCGTGCGCGCCTTGGTGTCGGAGGCGTAAGCTGCCTTCTGATCGGTCATGTCCTTGGTGCGGCCCTTATAGACCACGCCCACATGATCCGAGAGGATGACGTTCTCGCGCTTTAAGCCCAAGGCCACCAGCTGATTCAAGCAGGCGATGCCCGCCGCGCCGCCGCCGGTGGAAACCACCTTCACGGTTGCGATATCCTTGCGGATGAGATTGAGCGCATTGAGGATGGCCGCCGCCACGACAATGGCCGTGCCATGCTGGTCGTCGTGGAAGACGGGGATCTTCATGCGCTCGCGCAGCTTGCTTTCAACGATGAAGCATTCGGGCGCTTTGATATCTTCCAGATTGATGGCC
>JAEUKM010000020.1 GCA_016793085.1 Rhodospirillaceae bacterium | reverse complement strand
ATAACGACGAGGCAAAAGCTTTCGGGTTTTACCCGCAAAAAGGACTGTTCGAGGAATACGCTGAGTTCGGCAGAGGCCACGGTCACGATCTTGCGCCCTTCGATGAGTATCACAAAGCACGCGGCATTCGCTGGCCTGTTGTCAACGGCAAGGAAACACGCTGGCGGTTTAAGGAAGGCAGCGACCCTTATGTGAAGGCCGGCAGTGATTATCAGTTCTACGGCAACGCCGATGGCCGCGCAGTGATTTGGGCCCTACCATATGAGCCGCCGCCAGAAATGCCGGACGCAGAGTATGATTTATGGTTGAACACCGGACGTGTGCTTGAGCATTGGCATTCCGGCTCTATGACAATGCGCGTGCCAGAACTGTATAAAGCGTTCCCTGCTGCAGTCGTATTTATGAACCCCGATGATGCGAAAGCGCGCGGCTTTAAGCGGGGTGATGAGGTGAAAGTTATCTCTCGTCGTGGCGAGATGCGCAGCCGCATTGAAACACGTGGACGTAATCGCATGCCAAAAGGCGTGGTGTTTGTTCCATGGTTTGATGCAGGCCAGCTCATTAATAAAACGACGTTGGATGCAACTTGCCCTATATCAAAGCAGACTGACTTCAAGAAGTGCGCCGTCAAAGTTGTGAGAGCGTGAGGTCCGTCACCATGAAACAGGGACTGCATGCGCTCATTTTGTTTGTTACTGCGATACTGCTGCTTGCCGGCTGCGATGACCATACGTCTGCGAAATATCCCGCCCCTAGCAAACCTGTCACCGTGACGGATGCCGGGCAACAAATCGACGGCATTCGACGGGGCGTGCCCATCAATCAGGAAGCTACGCCGCCTCTGATGGCGCGGGTTGAGAACTTTGACCGACCACGCCCCATCAACTATGAGATGCAACCCCCAACCATTCCGCATGCGATTGATAACTACCAGCTTACGGTCAACACGAATCGTTGCATGCTGTGCCACACGCGATCAAACGCCGAGAAGTTTCAAGCCCCGCCGGTGAGTGATGCTCACTACGTCACACGCGACGGCGAGGTACTCGAACAAATTTCAACACGGCGATATTTTTGTGTGCAATGCCACGTGGTGCAGACGGATGCGCCGGAGTTGGTGAAAAACACCTTCAAGGGTCTCGATACAGAATTCTGGAATAAAGCCCAACAATAGCAGCGGATGAACGGTACATGGCTCTGCGACGTATTTGGGAATGGCTGAAACCATATTGGCAAACGCTGCGGCGACCCAGCCTACATTACAGCCTTGGCTTCCTGACCTTAGGGGGTTTTGTTGCCGGCATCATTTTTTGGGGCGGCTTCAACACCGCCATGGAGTTCACGAATACGGAAACATTCTGTACCAGTTGTCATGAAATGAACGACAACGTGTTTGCCGAGCTCAAAACGACGATTCACTACACAAACCGCTCTGGGGTTCGGGCCGTATGTTCTGACTGCCACGTACCGCATGACTGGACATACAAAATTGCACGCAAAATGCAGGCCTCGAAGGAAGTGTGGGGCAAGATTTTCGGCACCATTAATACACGCGAGAAGTTTCTAGAAAAACGCCTGGAGCTTGCCCAGCATGAGTGGGCGCGGCTTAAAGCCAACAACTCACGCGAATGCCGGAACTGTCATCAATATGATTCGATGGATTTAACGCGTCAGTCGCAGCGCGCCGCACAAATCCATCAACAATTCTTGGGAACCGGCGAAAATACGTGCATCGATTGTCACAAGGGCATCGCACACCACCTTCCAAACATGGCGGGAGTGCCACAGGGTAGCTGAGGCTGTTTGCATCGCGCTTGAGTTATTCGCTGCCATCATTCTTTGATGCGAATCACGTACGCAGGTAACGCGGCAGATAGTGCAGCGTAAATAGGGCAAATGCGGCAATCCACGAGCACGCCGCCACATAAAGCGCGGTCGTGTAGTGCTCAGGCATGAAGGGTGCGAGCAGCCGAGCGGCTGCAGCAACAAGAACCAAGAGATATGCGACAAGAGTGCAGCGGTCGGCTGTCAATGCCGCGCCGGTGTGACCAAGGCTCGCCCGCGTCATCACTGCCAAAATCATTGTTCCCATTGCACCGACGGTAAGCGCATGTAGTGCGCTCGTAGTCAAATGCGGAGCCCAAGCTGAACCGCCCAGCAGGATCAATCCCAACGGAAGCCATGCATAACCAATATGCAATATCCAAAGCAGCGGCTCGCTCCGCGTCACCGCCCCGCGCCAGCGAGCCAGCCGCAAGCCATGGGCAAGTGCGGTGAAGAGAAGTAACACGCCGATCACAGTCGAGAGATCGAAGATTACCCAGGCAGTAAGCGTCATTGCGCTCACTGCCAAGACAGTAGTGTCGAAGCGATCCGGCGGCGTCGGCATGTTTTCAGCGCCCTTTTTCCGCAACCAGTTTGCGGTGAAACTCGGTATAATGCGTCCGCCGATCAGCGAGATCAGCATAAGGACAACCGAAACAGCCAACCTCTGGCCTGCCTCACCCCACATCGCATGTCCCAGCACTCCAGCATGACTCATGGCGTTGGCCGCGATTAAGAGCCCGAGCGCAGCGAGGACCGGCAAGTTACGCCAGTTCCGTCCGGCTATAATCTCGCGCCCGACCACCGCCAAAAAGACCAACAGAAAAGCCAGATCACCGACCATGCTCCCCCAGCCGCTTATGGTGCCCGAAAATGCGACACAGATTCGACCCAGGAACCACAGCAGAACCAAGCCAGCGAGGGGCCAGCCCTGAAGGGGGAGGCGGCCAGTCCAGTTTGGGATGGCAGTCAAAAGGAAACCGGCTATTGCGGCCACCACGAAACCGAACACCATTTCGTGGAAATGCCAAGCCACGGGATCGAAAAGCGATGGAAGTGTCAGCACGCCAGCAAGGAGAGGAATCCAGAGCCCCATGGCGAAGCAGGCCCAAACACCAGCACACAGGAAGAACGGTCGGAATCCAGCCGACAGCAAGGGCCATGCCGCAACGGTAGCATAACGTGGGATTGCCATACAGACACCTCCAGTAAAAGCTGTAAAATATTACCTCCGAGTTTCATACGAGCAAAGCTATGGACGATCTGGCCCTTGCACGTCTTATCCATATTCTCGCACTCATCCACTGGATCGGCGGCGTAAGCTTGGTTACTGCAGTTCTGCTGCCGGCGGTGCGGCGTTTTGCCGAACCCACGCGACGAATAGCGGTATTCGAGGAAATTGAAGGGCGCTTCTCGTTTCAAGCGAAAATCTCGGTGACGCTCGCTGGTCTGAGTGGGCTTTACCTGACCTATCGCTTGGAAGCCTGGGCCCGGTTCCTTGATCTCCATTTTTGGTGGATGCCGGCGATGGCTCTAGTGTGGGCAATTTTTAGCTTCGTGCTGTTTATTGCAGAGCCGCTATTTCTCCATGCATGGTTTCGCAAGCGCGCCGCACATGACCCTGATGGCACATTCGCCTTTATTCAACGCGCACATTGGATACTGCTGGCACTTAGCACTTTAACCATCGCGGGCGCAGCGCTTGGCAGTCACGGCTTCTATTTTTGAAAGCACATTTCGCGATATTGCAAGTCCTGTCCCATGGTTCTTTCTGTTTCCATCTATACGTAAGCTATACCTAGCAATAAACATCGTGTGTTTGTTTCCTTGTTGTTATTAGACATTAATTGTTTTATACGTGCTTCTGTTGGTGCTTTAGACGGGAGCGCAGAGCGATGCCGACCTGGGACTATGAGGATAAACGCCGGTTAACGGCCAAGGACATCGCCGAGGCGATCCGGTTTCGCAAAGACAAGGGCGGCTTTGCCAAAGCCTACCGGCAGGTGCAGCACTGGACCACCAACGGCCTGTTGCAGACCATTACCCCCATTGAGACCGGCAAGGGTGTCGCGCGGGAATACGTGGACGTGCCCACGGTCTTTATCGCTGCCGTCCTGCAAGAACTGTCCCTGTTCGGCCTGACCATCGACAGTTTACGGCCCATCGCCGACCAGCTTTATGAGGATTACGATGACGGCGATCCAGAGATGATCCACTTCGCCGCAGAGACCGGCGAGTTTGATGCGTTCTTGAGAATTGACCTCACCGTTGATGACAAGGGCAAACTCGCCATTGCCGAAGTGTGCATGTACAGCGAGCAGCCCGAGCAAGACCTCTACGCCATTCCGCGGCCCAAAACCTCCGGCAGCATCCTTCTCAATGTCGGGAACATCGTGAACCGGATTGCATGGCCCGGTTCGACCGAGGGGAGCCGCTAGCCCCATGAATGGCGCGCGCAAGACCGATGGAAATGCTTTGGCGGCAGGTTTGCGCCGCGCCGCTAACGATAACGGGGCAGTAAACATCGGCCCTGCGGACCCGGCACCATCGGCTTCGCACCTCTACGTGGGCGCAGAAAACACGCCCGCCCCGGCCAATCGGAACGGGGAGATGTTTTCCCACCTATACGTGGAACCCGACAAAACATGCGCCCCGACCCATAAAACACCGGAGCATGTTTCTTCGGCAGGGCCTAAGCTGACCGTGGTTACGGACCTGCCGGATAAACTCCCCGTCCTGCCCCAAGAAGTTGCCTTAATCCGGGCTTACCTTCCGGACTTGCTTGCCCGGATCGCGGCCAACGATAACGAACCCTAAGTCTGTCAGGTGTTGCCCATGCCCTCCCCTGTGCGCGTCGCCCTGTACCTCCGCGTCTCCACCAAACGGCAGGCCGAGCACGACCTGTCCATCCCCGACCAGCGCAAGCAGCTTGAAGCCTATTGCCTGAGACAGGGCTGGGAGATCGCCAAGGAATACGTGGAGCCGGGGGCGAGTGGGACCACCGACAACCGCCCGGCCTTCCAGGACATGATTGCGGACGCCCGCAGCAAGCCCCGGCCCTTTGATGTGGTGCTGGTGCATAGCTTCTCGCGGCTGGCCCGTGACGCCTATCAGTTGGAATACTACGTCCGCGATCTTCGCAAACGCGGTGTGCGGTTGGTCTCGGTCACGCAGGAGACCGGCGACGACCCTTCGGGCGAGCTTGTCCGCAAAATCTTCGCCATGTTCGACGAATACCAAAGCCAGGAGAACGCCAAGCACACCTTACGTGCGATGAAGGAGAATGCCCGCCAAGGATACTGGAACGGATCGGCCCCACCCTTCGGGTATAAGACCGTCCAGGCCGAGAAGCGCGGCGACAAGATCAAACGTAAGCTGGAACCTGAGCCTCTCGAGGCTGAGATGGTCCGCAAGGTGTTCCGCCTCTATCTCAACGGCGACGGCTCCACCGTGCCCTTGGGCGTGAAGGCCATCGCCATGCACTTAAACGAGCAAGGCTACCGGCAACGCGGGCGGCGGTTTAACAATAACTCGGTTTATCGCATCCTGCGGGAGACCGCCTACATCGGCACGGCCTACTTCAACAAACGCGACAGCCGGGCTAAGACCGACAAGCCAGAGTCCGAGTGGATTCCCATGCCCTGCCCGGCCATTGTGGACAAGGACACCTTCGCAGCCGTGCAGAAGCTTCTGGCCGAGCGCAACCCCAAGCGGACCCCAGGCCGGGCCACCAACAACCCGATCCTGTTGAGCGGCTTGGTCAAGTGCGCGGCCTGCGGCGGCACCATGGGCCTGCGCACCGGCAAGAGCGGCAAATACCGCTATTACGCCTGCATCAGGCAGGCTAAGGAGGGCAAGGACGGCTGCACCGGCTGTAGCGTGCCCATGAGCAAGCTGGATGATGCGGTGACGGCCACGCTGACGGACCGGGTGCTGGAACCCGAGCACCTGACAACCCTGCTTAACGAACTCAACATTGAGGCCGACAGCGCCCAAGATAAATCCAAGGGCGAACTGCAATCCCTGGAAGCGCGCTTCAAGGAAGCTGACTTGCGGGTCTCCCGCCTATTCGACGCTCTCGAAAACGGCACCGTCACGGACAGCGACATCTTCCGCAATCGCCTGACCCAGGCCCAAGCCGAGCGGCAGGAAGCCTTACGCCTGCTCACCGAAGCCCAGCGCCGCGCAAACGAAGCACAAACCATGCTCAGCCCCAAGAAGATCGCGGCCTTCTCCAAAGGCATCGCCGACCTGTTGCGCACGGGCGACATACAGTTCCGCAAAGCGTACTTACGGACCTTCGTGGACAAGGTGGAATTGTTAGATGGAGAAGTCCGCGTCAGCGGATCGAAAGACGTGATTGCAAAGGCCCTGGAAATGGGGCTGCCGCCCCCCGGCGCCGGAGTGCCCACTTTGGTCCAGGAATGGCGCGCCCGAAGGGATTCGAACCCCTGACCTCTGCCTCCGGAGGGCAGCGCTCTATCCAGCTGAGCTACGGGCGCCTAAAAGCCATGACGTGGGGCTGTTTCTAAACCATCTGACACGCCATCACAATGCGTGCGAAAACCGGCGGAATCCTTGAATTTAAGCACCATTCAGCGCTGCTTCGGCCAGGATGCGCGCCTGGCGCGCGGTGGGGGCTACCACGTCCGCATAGCCTGCGGCATCGGCCGACACCGCGATCCCGGCCCGGAACCGCGCGGCGATGCCCGCATAGACCGAGGCATAGCGGAACAGGTTGAAGGCCGTCATAAAGCGGAAATGGGCAAACGCAGAGAACCCCCGCGCCGCGCAGTACCAGCCCAAGAGTTCCTCCACCGTCGGCAGGCCTAAGTTTTGCGTATCGACCCCGGCAAAGGTGCCTTGCGGGTTTCCGGGCACGAAAAAGTACGGCAGCGCGATCAGGGCTGCATCCGCCCACGGGTCGCCCAGGGTGGACATTTCCCAATCCAGGATAGCGATGACTTTAGGTTCTGTGGGGTGCAGCACCACGTTGCCCACACGAATGTCGTTGTGGATGATGGCCGTGTGCGTCTGGGGCGGGATGTGGCGCGGCAGATGTTCGGCCAGCCAGGCCATGTCGGGGTTGCCTGCGGGCTCGTACTCCAGAAACTTCGCACTGTGCAGTTTGAGTTGGCGCGCCACAAAATCGGCCGGCTTGCCGAAATCGGCCAGGCCCACGGCCTGGTAATCGACCGCATGAAGGGCGGCAAAAGCCTCGGTGAAACTTTTATAGACGGCGCGGCGCTCGGGTGCGCTCAACCCCGGCAGGGTGCAGTCATCAATGATGCGGCCCTCGACGAACTGCATGAGATAGAACGCCCCGCCGATGACGGCCTCGCTGTCGCAGTAAAGATAAGGCTTGGGCACCGGGACGTTTGTGTTCTGCAAGGCGTTCAACACCTTGAACTCCCGGCCCACGTCATGCGCCCATTTGCCCGCGCCGATGGGGCGCATGCGCAGCACCACCGGCCCCGCCGCTGTGTCGAGCTTGTAGGTGGGGTTGGACTGCCCGCCCTTCAGCAGCATTGCCCCACGTACATCGGCGAAGGGCGAGGCACGTTCGCGCAAGTACGCCGTCAGTGTGGACATTTGCTCAAGACTTAGTTCCATCGCGCATCACTTCCGTTTGGGCGGCGGCGGCGCGGTGCGCAACCGGTCCACCGCGTTCTCATCAGCCCCCGAGGGCAAGGGTGCGGTGGGATTAGCCATGAAGGCCGCCACGTCTTTCAGCACTGTTTCGGCCTCTTTGTCGCGCAGGACAATATGCCAGCCTTGCGCATAAAACGCAGGCTTGGCGTTGGGCCCGAGGCCCTGCATGGCCTGAAGCGTTGGTTTGCGCGGAATGATCTGATCTTTGGCGCCGTACAGATACAGCGTGGGCACACGAATGCGCGTTGTGCTGGCCAGGGCCGCGTCCATCAGGGTGGCAAGGCCATAAATGGCATCAACCCGCGTCTCCTTGATGAACAGTGGGTCGCGCGCGTTATCGCGCAACAGATCGATGTTGTTGCTCGCCTGAAATCCTAGGCCCTTGGGGCTGGGCTTGAAGCCGGGCATCAACCGCGCGCCGAGCCACAAGGGGATGCGGTAGTAGAACGGCATGGTGGCGCGCGCCCACACGGCGGGGGCCGCAAGTACAACGCCGTCCACCGGCGGGGTTTGCGCGCCCGCCGCCTTACCTGCCACGGCGGCCATGATGACCGCCCCGCCCATGCTTTCGCCAAGACCATAGATGGGCACGCCAGGGTGCGCGCGGCGCAGCAGCGCGGCCAAGTCTGTAAAATCGGCGATCAGCGCTTTCTCGCCCGGCCAAAGCCCTGCATTGGGTGATGCGCCGAAGCCGCGCTGGTCGTAGGCGTAAACCGCGAACCCTTGACCCGCGAGATAGGGGCCGGTGCCGATCATGATAGCCGGAATTTTATCGAACGCCTTGGCGTAGTCGTTAAAGCCGTGCAGGGCCACGACCACGCCCTTCACTGCCCCCTCCGGCAGCCAGCGGCGCAGCGGCAACGCCAAGCCATCGTGCGTGACAAAAGCCTTTTCAGTCAGGTGCGGTTCGGTGGGTGTGCGGCCCGGCGGGGCGGTGATGGGCGCGCACGCCCACAGCGCGCACGCGACAGTAAAGGCAAGAAGCGCGCGCAAGAAACGCATCGCGCGGCGTTAGGCCGCAGGGGTGGCGCGCGTGAGCTGAAGGAAGATATCCTCCAGGTCCACTTCGTCGGTGCGCATGTCGACGATGCCGAGCCCGGACGCGCGCACCGCCTCGATGATCTCGCCCATGGCGGCGGCGCTGGGCCGGTAGTTGATGTGCAACTGGTTAGGCTTGGGCAGTGTCGCATTGAAGCGCGCGAGCGCCTCGGGGATTTGTGCGACCGGTGCGGTCAGCACGAACGTTACCGCCTTGTTGTCGAGATGGTTGAGCAGGTTGGCCGTCTTGTCGTTCACGATGACGCGGCCGTGGTTGATGATGGCGATCTGGTCGCACAGCTCTTCGGCTTCTTCCAGGTAGTGCGTGGTCAGCAGGATGGTGGTGCCGCGCTGGTTCAGTTCGCGGATGTATTTCCACAAGGTCTGGCGCAGTTCCACGTCCACGCCCGCCGTGGGTTCGTCCAGCACCAGCACCGGCGGCGTGTGCACAAGCGCTTTGGCGACGAGCAAACGGCGGCGCATGCCGCCCGAGAGCGTGCGCGAATAGGCATCGGCCTTGTCGAAAAGGCCCACGGCCTTCAGGATGTCTTCGGTGCGGCGCTCGGCCTTGGGCACGCCGTACAGGCCCGCCTGCAACTCCAAGGCCTCGCGGGCGGTGAAGAACGGATCGAGGTTCAACTCCTGCGGCACAATCCCAATCGCGCAGCGCGCCTGGCGCTCGTGCTGCTCGATGTCGTAATCCCAGATTTTCACCGTGCCCGCCGTGCGCTTCACCAGCCCGGCCATGATATTGATCATGGTGGACTTGCCCGCCCCGTTCGGGCCCAGAAGCCCGAAGAACGAACCGCGCGGCACTTTCAAGGTAATGTCGGTGAGCGCCTGTTTGGGCGCGCGCTTGCCCGAGCCGGCGTAGACCTTGGTAAGGCTGCGGATATCGACGGCTAAATCAGGCAAAGAAACAGTCATAAAAACGACTCGGGGCGGCAGGGATGGGCCCCATGGTTATCGCGGCAGCCCGAGGGGGTCAATCAGCCGGGGCTGTTGCTTTCAGGGGTGTAACGCGGCTTGAAAAGCGGGCCTTCCCGTCACATAAGTAAGCCTTCTGGCTTTTATTGTATCTGATGACGGGGATCGCCATGGCCGAGGCATCGAACACCAGCGCGGTGGAAACCATCAAGGTGGAAACGACGGTCGTGAACTGCAACGGCGGCGGCGGCGGCGCGCTGGGCCACCCGCAGGTTTATCTGCATATCAAACCCGAGGTGGGCAAGATCGACTGCCCCTATTGCGGCCGGCAATACGTGCTGGACCCGCACGCCAAAGCGCACGCGCACTAACTGCCAGCCCTCATGGCTGCCTCCAAGTCCAAGCCGCGCCGTCTCTACCTGATCGACGGATCGGGCTACATCTTCCGCGCCTACTACGCCATCCCCAAGATGACGCGGCCCGACGGCACCCACGTCAACGCCGTCTATGGCTTTTCCTCGATGCTGATGAAGCTCTTGGACGATCTGCGTGACGACAGTGTCGAGGAATTGATTGCGGTGGTGTTCGACACCGCGCGCAAAACCTTCCGCAACGAGATCTACAAGGACTACAAAGCCCACCGCCCACCGCCGCCCGAAGAGCTGATTCCGCAGTTCGACCTGATCCGCGACGCCACGCGCGCCTTCAATGTGCCAGCCGTGGAAATGGCCGGCTTCGAAGCCGACGATCTGATCGCCACCTACGCCAAGCAGGCGGAGAAGAAAGGCATCGATGTCGTCGTCATCTCCGCCGACAAGGACCTGATGCAACTGGTGCGCCCCGGCGTGCGGCTGCGCGACCCCATGAAGAACACCGACATCGGCGATGCACAGGTGATGGAGAAGTTCGGCGTCCCGCCCAACAAGGTGATCGACGTTCAGGCGCTGATGGGCGACAGCTCGGACAACGTGCCGGGCGTGCCCGGCATTGGCCAGAAGACCGCGGCCGAACTGATCAACACCTACGGCGACCTCGACACGCTGCTCAAGCGCGCCGGTGAGATCAAACAGAACAAGCGCCGCGAGAGCATCCTGGCCAATGTCGAGCTGGCGAAAATCTCGCGCGAGTTGGTGACGCTGAAGGACGATGTGCCGTTGAAGGTGGGCCTGGACGATCTGAAATGGAACCCGCCCGACGAGAACACGCTGGTGGGCTTTCTAAGCGCGCAATCGTTCAAGAGCCTGGTGGTGAAGGTGTCGCAAAAGCTGGGGGCCAACGCGGCGGTGCCGAGCGCGTCCGTGCCCGCGTCCGCACCTGCACCAGGGGCGGCCGCCGCACCAGCCACGGAAGCGCAAGCCCTGGCCCCCATCGACACCGGCAAGTACGAAACAGTGCAGACGCGCGAGGCCCTGCAGCGCTGGGCCGACAAGGCGCTCAGCAACGGCTGGGTGGCGGTGGATACCGAAACCGACGGGCTGGACCCGTTGCAGGCCAAGCTGGTGGGCCTGTCCTTGTGCGTGACGGCGGGCGAGGCCTGCTACATCCCGCTGGAACACGGCAGTGCCGCAGACGGCCAGTTGATGCTGGACGCCACCCCCCGGCCCAAGCAGGTGAGCCTGAAGGATGTGTGCGACATTCTGGGACCGATGCTGCGCGACCCCTCGGTGCTGAAGGTGGGCCACAACATCAAGTACGACCTGCACATTCTAAAGCGTGCGGGCCTGGAGGTTGCGCCCATCGACGACACCATCGTCATTTCCTACGTGCTGGACGGCGCCAAGAACGGGCACGGTATGGACGAACTGTCGGAGATTCACCTCAACCACACGACCATCAAGTTTTCGGACGTGTGCGGCACGGGCAAGAGCCAGATCACCTTCGACAAGGTGCCTTTGGACAAGGCCACGGCCTACGCCGCCGAGGACGCCGACGTGACCCGGCGCTTTCATACGGTGCTGAAGCCGCGCCTGCGCGCCGAGCACCTGACCACCGTGTACGAAACGCTGGAGCGCCCGCTGATCCCCGTGCTGGCCGGCATGGAGGAAAAAGGCATCTTGGTGGACACCAAGCGCCTGAAAGCCTTAAGCGAGGATTTCGCCAAGCGCATGGTGGACCTGGAGCGCACTATTCATAAGCTTGCGGGCGAGGAGTTCAACGTCGCCTCGCCCAAGCAACTGGGCGATATTTTATTCGAGCGCATGAGCCTGCCCGGCGGCAAGAAAGGCAAGACCGGCGCTTACGGAACGGGGGCGGACGTGCTGGAGGAGTTGGCCGCGCAAGGCCACGACCTGCCCGCGCGCGTGCTGGACTGGCGGCAGTTGGCGAAACTGAAAAGCACCTACACCGATGCGCTGGTGGAGGCCGTGCACCCCGAGACCAAGCGCGTGCATACCAGCTTCTCGCAGACCATCGCCTCGACCGGGCGCTTATCTTCGACGGAACCGAATCTCCAAAATATTCCCATCCGCACCGAAGAAGGCCGCAAAATACGCACCGCCTTCGTGGCCCCGCCGGGCAAGAGCCTCATTTCCGCCGACTACAGCCAGATCGAACTGCGTCTGGTGGCGCATGTGGCCGACATTAAAGGCATGAAGCAGGCCTTCAAGGATGGGGCCGACATTCACGCCGCCACTGCATCGGCCATGTTCGGCGTGCCGATGAAACAAATGACGCCCGAGCTGCGCCGCCGCGCCAAAGCCATCAACTTCGGCATCATCTACGGCATCTCGGCCTTCGGGCTCGCGCGCAATCTCGGCATCGAGCGCGGCGAGGCGCAAGCTTTCATCACCGCCTACTTCGAACAGTTCCCGGAAATCCGCAGCTACATGGACCGCGCCAAGGACGAGGCCAAACAGTTCGGCTACGTCATGACGCCCTTCGGACGGCGCTGCTGGGTGCCGGGCATCGCCGACAAGAACGGCGCAGTACGCAGCTTCGCCGAGCGCCAGGCCATCAACGCACCCATCCAAGGGGGTGCAGCCGACATCATCAAGCGCGCCATGATCAAACTACCCGGCGCGCTGAAAGCCGCGAACCTGAAAGCCGATATGCTTTTACAGGTGCACGACGAACTGATCTTCGAGGTGCCCGACAAAGAGGTCGAAGCCACGAAAAAAGTGGTGAAGAAGGTGATGGAAAGTGCCGCGCACCTCAGCGTGCCCCTGGTGGTGGATACCGGCACCGGCCGCAATTGGGACGAGGCCCATTGAGCTTTCGCTTTCAATCGGCAGCAGCGCTGCTGTGCCTCGCCTGCGCCCTGCCCGCGTTCGCGCAAACGCCGCCCAACTGTTTCGCATCGGGCCTCACAGCACCGCAGCGCATCGCGGCCTGCACCGCAACACTGAACGACGCTGCCCTGCCTGCGGGCACGAAAGCCTTGGCCTATTTCGCGCGCGGCGAGGCGTTAAGCGACACGGGCGAAACCGCACGCGCCCTGGCCGACCTCAACGCCGGTCTGGCCATTGCCCCATCCGACACCACCGCGCTGTTGGCGCGTTCAAAACTGAAGGAAGCCCAAGGCGACTTGGCGGGCGCTGAAACTGATACGACTGCGGCCATTATGGCCGATGGGACGCTGGGTGAGGCCTATGTGCG